>NZ_JBIPMD010000186.1:0-6900 GCF_044369315.1 Silvanigrella sp. | reverse complement strand
ATCAGCCGTTTAATCGACCGCCCTATTCGCCCTCTATTTCCCGAAACTTACTTAGTAGAGACCCAGGTTATCGCTAAAGTCGTTTCCTTAGATCCTAAAATATCTCCTTCACAACTCGCTATTTTAGGCGCTAGTTGTGCTTTACATATTTCTGATATTCCTTTTGCAGGTCCTGTTGCAGGTGTTCGCGTTGGATTTAAAGATGGAAAATATTTAATTAATCCTCCAGAATCCGAACTTCCATCAAGCGATCTCGATCTTGTTGTTGCTGGTACAAAAGATGCTATTTTAATGGTTGAAGCTGCAGCAAATTTTTTAACAGAAGCACAAATTCTTGAAGCCATTGAAGTTGGCCATAAAGAAATTAAAAAACTATGCCATTTTCAAGATGAAATTCGTGAAAAATGCGGCAAAGAAAAACGCCAAGTTCCAGATGTTCCACAAAATGCGGAAATGAAGTCTGTAATTTCTAAAAAATACGCAAAAGCTTTGAAAGACGCTTATGCCATTGCTTCTAAATCTGATAGAAAAAAAGCAATTGATGTTGTTAAAAAAGAAGCGAAAGCAGAACTTGTTGAAGCTGGTAATACTGAATCCGAAAAAGCATTTAGTTACCTTTTTGAAATGCAAGAGTACAAAATATTACGTAACAGCATTATTAAAGACAATTATCGTGTTGATGGACGCTCTTCAAAAGACGTTCGTAATATTGACTGCCAAACAAGTGTATTAAAAAGAACACATGGTTCTGCATTATTTACACGCGGCGAAACGCAATCCTTAGGCGTTGTTACCTTAGGAACTCATGATGATGCTCAAAGAAGCGAATCTATCATGAACGTTCTCGAAGAAAAAACTTTCATGTTACATTACAACATGCCTGGTTATTCTGTTGGTGAAGTGAAACGTCTTGGCTCTCCAGCAAGACGTGAAGTGGGTCATGGTAATTTAGCGGAACGTGCTTTAAAAGCATCTCTTCCAACTAAAAATCGCTTTCCTTATTCAATTCGTATCGTATCTGAAATTACAGAAAGCAATGGCTCAAGCTCAATGGCTTCTGTTTGTTCTGGTACTTTATCCATGCTCGACGCTGGTGTTCCTTTAAAAGAGCCAATTGCTGGAATTGCAATGGGTCTTATTTTAGAAGGAAAAGAATACGCAATTCTATCTGATATTTTAGGCGACGAAGATCACCTAGGCGATATGGATTTTAAAGTTGCTGGCGGTAAAAACGGAATTACAGCTATGCAAATGGATATCAAAATCTCAGGAATTTCAATGGAAATTCTTGAAAAAGCACTTGCACAAGCTAAAGATGCTCGTATTTTAATCTTAGATAAAATGCTTCGCGCTATTTCTCGTCCAAATGATTTAAGTCAACTTGCCCCACGCATTGAACAAATTAAAATCAAACCCGAAAGAGTTCGTGATCTTATTGGCCCCGGTGGAAAAAATATCAAAAAAATTGTTTCTGACACAGGCTGTAAGTTAGAAGTAAATGATGAAGGCATTGTAAGCATTGCATCTACTGATGGAAATTCAGCAGCAAAAGCAAAACGTATGGTAAATTATTTAACGACAGATCCTGAAATTGGCGAAATATATCTTGGTATAGTTAAGAAAACAGCTGATTTTGGTGCCTTTGTTGAAATAAAACCTGGTGTCGAAGGGCTTGTTCACATATCACAACTTGCTGCAACCCGTATTAATAAAACGGAAGAAGTTGTTAAAGAAGGTGATGAAGTCATGGTTAAAGTAATTGAACTTGACCGCACAGGCCGTATTAAACTTAGCAGAAAAGATGCTATTGGCAAAACTCCTTCTAACGAAGGCACTCGTCCTTGGGTTTTATAAATTATATTTAAGTAATAATTTCCTATCTCAAGATTTCATTCTAAATCCCGAAAAGTAACAGAATTTACTTTAGGGATTTTTTTATTTATGAAGACAAAATCACTAATTATCATTGCTATCTTAATTATAAATTCCATTTTTATAGATAATATTTCTCAAGCAGAAGGATTTACTGCAAACTGGGTTGATATCATGATCCTTCATAATGGAAAATATCGTGTCATAATTAAATATACAAATTTAAGAATTGGTGAATACAGAGAAGCTTATGTTGACTTTGAATCTAAAAAAGAAGCCATTGCCGTGTTTCAAAAACTAGCACTTGGAGCTGATTTTTATTGGGGCGATAGAAAAACAATTCATTTTCATGATAAAATTGAAAAACCTAAACCATATTAACTATTAAAACAGAACTATAATTCAAATCTTTTAAAAAAATTATATAATATACTAGATATTAAAACAGGATCATCTGTAGTAATATCATGACCTAAATTATCTAATATACACAATTCCGCAAAGGGTACTTTATCCCATAAAAAAACAGTATTATTCCATGGCACCAATAAATCACCTTTGGAAACAATAAATAAATAATTATATTTTAATATTTTTTTATTCACTTTAATTCTATAAAAAACAGCTGCTAACAATTGACGAATTAAAGCTATCTTAGAAAAAGATTCTCTTTTCCAAATTTCATCCCATATTTTAACAATTTGTTTTTTATTTACTTTAGAATCATTAGATATTAAATATTTTGAAAAAAGTTTATGACTAGGTTTGCCTTTTATAAATGATATAAAAACAGAAAGTAAAATTAAAAATAATGGTTTGTAGTTAATTCTTTTTAAATTAAAACCAGCCGATGAAGAAGACATAATACAAACAGATTTCAAATTCATATTTATCCATTCATCATTAGATATCAGCCTAGACATTTCTAAGGAAACCATTCCACCTAAACTAATGCCAGCTAGATGAAAATTTAAAATATTATTTTTTTTTAAAGTATATAAAACGTCTAAGGCGAATTTTGAAATTTGTACCCTTCCAAATATATCTTTACTTCCTCCTGTACCTAAAAGATCAATAAAAATAATATCACAAAATTTTGATAATTCATGTTCAAAGTCCAGCCAAAAATTCATAGAGCGACCTAAACCTCTAAGCAAAACAACAGGATATTTAATTTTTGAAATATTTTGTGAATTTTTATATTTTAAATTTAATATTTTATAGTCCATATATTCTATTTTAAAAACTTTCAAATAATATTTTAGCTTTAAAAGGCGTTGTAAAAGTTTTACTAAACTTAAATAGCTTTAACTTGTCTTCCATACATTTATTGATCTTTTCTTGTGATAAACCTTTACTTATAAATTTAAAGTCCTTATTAGAAATGTCTAAAAATCTAGATTTACTTTTAAAGTTTTGAATTTGAATAAATCCATTTAAAATTAATAAAGGATCAGATACTTCCTGTTCAGATACACAAGATGCAATCTCTGTAGTTGTATATTCTTTTAATTGCTCTAAAAATCTTTTTAAATTTTCATTATTCTTTTTTGTACCAGTCAAAATTATTTTTAATTGAATATCACCAATAATACGATCTTTCTTCATTTGATCGCCAGAATAAGCATTATATACTTTTTTAACTGAAAATAATTTTTTTATCGTATAAATCTCATAATTTCTTTTAAAATAGAAACTAATATCTCCTATAACAGTCTTTTTAACATCTTTATTTTCTATAATATCTTCAAGATCACTTTTTTTAATTTCAGTAGTACCCACAAAGTATAATCCCTTTGGATCTTGCTTATTTGTTAAATTTAGTTCTATTATTTTTAATAGGGTTCTTTCTTTTATATCTTGATATTTAAAAAATTCTTCTGTCATTTTAAAATATTTTTTTAACTCTCTATCTTTTTTTAACAGAGAAGAAGTATTAAATTTTCTTTCTACTTTATTTTTCACATTTATTGTCATTGACTGCATTGTCCAATTTCCATTTGGAAGATAATATTTTTGAGGAAAAACATTATGAACCTTACATTTATCTTTGCTATTGTTAACATTTTCATAAAATACATATTGCAATGTATCGCCTTTATTAACCCAAACTGTTTTAAGAATTCCTTTTATGTCACAAGAAACATCTATTATCATACCAATATAATTTGAATTAGGATATTTAATTTTAGAACCATCAACCTGCAAAGAAGGAAACTGAGAATTTGCGTTTATAAATGTTATTTTATTACCATATATTAAATTTTTAACAGATTTAATTTGATTGTAAATGTCGTTTACATAAATATAATCTTCCTCAATTAAATCAACTTGAGATGAAACATTATTTATTATTCCTTCTTTTACTATTATATTGCTTTCATAAGAAATTTCTGGAATTGGAGATATATGATTATTACTAATTAAAAAATTAACATATTTTGATTTTGAATTACCATATGGATTAGTTGCAGATATTTCTATATTATTAATTACTTTATTCTTATTTACATATTCAATATTTATTCCTTTTAACTCATAATTTCCTGCTGGTATTTCAAATAATTTTTTTGAAAAAAATATTTTTGAAGAAAATTTAGAATTTATTGTTATAATATTATTCTTTTTACCTGTAGATTTAAGTTCTGAATATTCATTTTTATTCGTTTCAGTTTCATGCAATATTAATTTAACAGATTTAATCACGATTTCAGAATTATCAGAATTCGATTTATCATAATTTAATGTCCATGCCAAAGGTATCCATATAAATCCATTTTCTTTACTAAAACAGTTTATATGAAACATAAAAATTAAAATTATTATTGCATAACGAATAGTTTTCTCCATATAATATCTCTAGTGGCGATGCAACTTGATTGTTTGTATTATTTTTGGAGTCCAAGGTGAATTGCAATGAAATTATTTTTTCCAAAAAAATCCTTCTTAAAGAAGGGGCTTTATATAAAATTTTCCCTGCTTCAATAGAAATATCAGGAAATCATATTCACAAAGTCACAAAACTCTCATTAGAATCTTATCAAGAATCTCTAACAAAAGAAAAGCATTTTAAAAAAGTAACCATTCATGATTTTGGCGATCGACTTATAACCCCATCGTTTATTAATTCACACACTCACATAGCCATGAATTTTTTTAGAAGTTTTTTTAATACAAATTCAAAACCAAAAAACTTAATTGAAGATATTTTTTATAAAGCAGAATCTTTATTAACCCCTTCAGATGTAAGGTCTTTTTCAAGAATAGGCGCCTTTGAAAATATTTTAAATGGAAATGGCTTGATATGGGATCATTATTATTATGGTGAAGAAATTGCAAAAGCTTGTCAAGAAACTGGAATAGGAGCCGTAATTGCTCCTACATTGCAAGACATTTCTGGTCCAGGAGTCCCTATTTATAAAAAAATGTTAGATGAAACCTACAAAATTCATTCGAATCATTTATATGAAAGCTCAGGAATATATGCTGCATTTGGACCACATGCGACAGACACGGTAAGCGAAAGCCTTTGGCGCGAAATTCTTGAAGGCTCAAAAAAATTAAATATTCCAATACATGCTCATGTCGCCCAATCATATGAAGAAATAAATAGAATTTATAAAAAACATAAAACAACTCCTATACAGTTTTTAAACTCCCTAGGAATATTAAAAAATTCCTCCTCTAACTTATTTATTCATGGAATTTATTTAAATAAAAAAGATTTTAAGTTACTTCAAAGTAAAAACAATGCGCTTGTTTTTTGTCCCTTTTCACAAATGATTTTTCAATTTCCCGCAAATATTATTGATTGGTATAAAAATAAATTAAAATGGTTTGTTGCAACAGATTGTGTTGCAAGCAATGACTCCATGAATCTTCAAAAAGAACTTAAAATGGTTTCTGGTTTCCCGAGCCTACAGAGTACATTCCAAAATCATACAAATTTAATGGATAAGTTCACACAAAAAAACAAGTTATTATTTCTAAAAGAGAAGAATAATATAAAAAAAATTCAAATTAAATTTGCAGATAGCAGTTTTTTATTAAATAAAGTATTTGAAGGACCAGGAACATTTCATAATCAATTTAATGCAGGTATTATTCAACAAGGAGCTTTAGCAAATTTGAATATATGGGATTTAAATCACCCATCCATGTGGCCTTCAGAAAATATTCCTCGTAATTTATCTATGGGAGATACGACTGGTGCAATTTATAATATGATGATTTCTGGAAAATGGATTAGCAATAATGGTAACTTTACTCAAAGTATTTTGGAATCAGATATTTATAAAATGTCTTTAAAAGAAGCAAATGAGAGATTGAAATTTCTTCTTAAAAAATTATAACACTGATTATTTATTAACTTTTTTTAAATTAACAAAAAATCTCAGGCACTTGTATTTTTTTAATGATAAGTATACATTAAAAATCCTTTTGGGGAATCGTCTAATGGCAGGACACCGGTTTCTGATTCCGTATGTTTAGGTTCGACTCCTAATTCCCCAGCAACATTAATTTTTTAAGGAATTTTTTTTAGATATAAATTAATTCTTCATTATAATCGGAGAGATTATGAATAAAACCTCTCAAAAAATTAAAAATTCTTATAACAAAAAAGAACCCTGCTTGTATTTAAAAAATATTTTAGAAATAAACTACAAAAACAAATGCAAAAATTTGGTAAAACAACTTTTAAAAATGAATTCAATTAATAAAGAGAAACAATTACAAAAAAATATTTTCAAATAAAAAAATATTATTACAAAATTATATCCTAATTTTACACAACGTAACAATGTTGTTAATTATAGATTCTCTATAAATAAATTAATCCTAATAATTTGAATACTTATAAAAAAAAAGATATATTTTTTTAAAATATAGGAGGAATTTACTTTGAAAAAGAAAATAGCGACTACTTCAGTTGTTGTAACTTCAGCATTCATTTTGATCCTCCCCTAAGAAAGTAGACACCCAGATCCGAAAAAAACTTATAGGAAAGAGGTGTTGAAATGGTGTTAA
>NZ_JBIPMD010000185.1:0-6915 GCF_044369315.1 Silvanigrella sp. | reverse complement strand
ATGGCTTCAATTAATTTGTTACCTTATTAATCGCACTGCTTACTTCCACGCTGATGGCTAATCTTTACGTGGGTGAGATTCGCACTCACTGGTTCTTACGCACTTATCTTGGCGCACCATAAAAAAATCCTTCATTTATATTAATTTAAATTTAAATTGACCAAATAAATAGTAAGTTCATAGAATATTTATTAAATGAAGATCTTTCTGTTACTGTTGAAGGATATGTTTTATAATTTAATGTCATAGTATGTCGATTGTATATAAAACTTGATCCAAGACTAAATATTTCAGAAATTTTATATGCACCCATTAACGTAGCGCCATAAAAAAAGTGATTATTTATCGTGTAACTCGTAGAATTATTTGCAGCGCGTGCATAATTATCATTTGTATCTAAATCAACATTAAAAGTATTCTTTAAAGTATATCCAAAATTTCCCAGAAAATACATTGAAATTGAATTTGTTAATTTATAATTAATACCTGAATGAAAAATGAAAGAAGTATAATCAAAATTTGCTTTTAAAGAATCTACATTTTGAATATCTGTGGAAGTATCTTGATTTTTTGTTTTTGTAATTTGTAATCCAGAGCCTATTGAAAATTTTAAATTGGAATCATTTTCAAAAGTATACAGTCCAAATAATCCTAATTGATATCCATTAAATTTATTAAATACATTTTTAGATGTATCAAATGAAAATCCGCTCAAATTGGTATAACCAATGCCACCATATATATCAATATTCTTTTCTTCAGCTTGGGCTGAGTTCGAAAAGAATAAAAAAGAACTAATACAACCCACTATTTTCAAAGTTAAACTTTTTTTTGCCATAATAAAATCCTTTAAATCTTCAAAATTCTTTTTCGAAGATTTAAAGGCGTATTTCATTCTATTCTAGTAGTCAAATTAGATTTGGAAAAATATATTAAAATATCTAATAAATTATATATTTAAGATAAATATCAGTTTTATAGGATAAATTAAAACTTAAAAAATAATTTAAAACAGAAATCTCATTTTGACTTATTTATCTACAAGAACAAGAGATTCCCCAGATGTTTTCATGATATTATTTGCCCAATCAATATAAGGAGCAATGCGTGTATTTAATCCATCTTCATATTCGCAAAAATCTTTGCCACTTTCCATAAAATCATCTAATTCCTTGCCTTGCCATATGGGATTGATACCTTGAGTCGCAGAAATTAAAACAGCTTCTCCATTGCGAATCACAAATTGAGGCCCACCAGAATCTCCATTGCATGTTTGCCCCTGGCTTTGTGACTTTTTTAAGGTTACTAAAAAGGTATCCTGTGATTCTTTTGAATCGTGTTTATCAGTTACAAAATTATTTTTTAAAGATTCTTTATATATAGTTTCAATAAATTCTTTTCTAGAATTACTCATATTTATTTTTAATGAACCCACACTTGAAACAGCCCATCTTTTTAAACCAAGCGTCCCCTTTTTATATTGCCCAGTTAATCCATATCCTATTGAAAGGATATTTTCAGTTGGAATTGGCTTTGCTAACATAACCTTTGCTGGTATTAGAGAATTCTCCACTAAATTATCTTCTGTTTGAATAAGTGCGATATCACCTAATGAAGTTTTGTATAATAAAGGATTTTGATACATATAATTGGCATAAATATTTTTAACTTTTAAAGATTTTATATTAAAAACATCATAAGCATTTTGGCCAAGAATGATTTCGGTATTAGATGGCAAAGCATTTATGATACAGTGTGAAGCAGTTATTATAAAATGAGGCGAGACAACAGTCCCAGTACAAACGCCTGTACCTGTTGTAAAAAACACAGTTGAGTTTGCACCTAAAATATTATTAGAGAAATCTTCACAACCATTTGCAATTTTATTTGATGTAAATCCATCTGGAAGATTATTACAAGATTGCTCATTTTTTAATTTATTATCAGTTGTTTTATTACATGAAGCAATAATAAGGAAAGATAAACACAAAGGAATAAAAGATAATTTCATTTTTTAATTAAACCTCAATTAAAAATCATAGTGACCAAGAAGCAATTATATTTGCAGAATATTCATTAAAAGATGAATTTTCTTGAATCGTTTCCGGGGGAGTAATATAATCTAATGTCATATTATGTCTGTTATAAATAAAGGAACCACCAAGACTGAACGTTTGGCTAAATTTATAAGCACTCATTAACGTAACACCATAAAAATAATGATTTTTAATTTCAAAACTAGAACTATCTAAAGCTCTTTTAACAAAATTAGAACTGCTTGAAGTTGTTACATCGATTGTATTAGCAAAAGAATAGCCCAAATTTGCAAGAGTATGAATAGATATATTTTTAAATATATTTAATTTAACACCACCATTTGCAACAATGGAATGATAAGAAAAATTTGTATCAAAAGTACCAGATTCTAAATTATTTTGATTTGAGACACCAACATAATGATACCCAGCACCCAGAACTGGTGTAAACAAACCTTGGCTATCAAAAGAATGCAATGCAGAAACACCAAGATTCAAGCCATCAAATTTATTAATTATTTTTCCAGTTCTTTGAAAAGAAAATCCATCTAAATGAGTATACCCTAAATTTGGAGATATTTCTAATTTTTTTTCCATTGAATAAGCATTTAAATTCAAAGAAATTAAAGACAAAGTAACTAAAAATAGGTTATAATTTCATTTTTTTTTCCTATAAAATAAACCAATAAATATAAAGGGAACTTTTTAATTAAAGGAATTTATATTTATTGTCAATATTTTTTGGTAATCTATCATTATTTTTTATATAATATTAAATATATATATTTTTAAATTAAATTTTATCAATAATATTCATTATATTATAAATGTTTTTTGCTTTTAAAATAAAATTTTTTTATTTTAAAAAACATAATTAAACATATGAAATTTAACTATTTTTTGTGGTATTGGTTTATATATTGCTTATTTTTATAACATTAATGAAAAAATATGTTGTTAGTAATAAATTTTTGTTTTCTATTTTAATTATAAACTAGTACAAGTGACTCTCCGGATAATTTCATTTTATCATTTAACCAATCAACATAAGGTGCAATTCGGGTATTTAAAGCACTCTCATACTTACAAGTATCTTTCCCAGATTTCATAAAATGGTATAGCTCTTTGCCTTGCCAATAGGAATTAAATCCTTCAGACGCTGAAATTAAGACGGCTTCATCATTCCGAATCACAAATTGAGGTCCTCCAGAATCCCCGAAACAGATTTGTCCTTCACTCTGCAACTTTTTATGGGTAACTAAAAAAGTATCCTGCACATCATTTGAGTCGTATTTTTTACTAACATATTGATTATTAGAAGCATTAGTATATTTTTCATCTATCATTCTTTTATCATCTGAACTCATATATAAATTTAAAGAACCCACACTTGAAAGAGCCCATCTTTTAAAACCACCTGTTTTTTCTTCATTTTTACCAGTTAAACCATAGCCAATAGAAAGGATTTTTTCTGTAATGCTTGGTTTTCCAAGCATAATTTTTGCTGGAGTGAGAGAATATTTATAAACTAAATTGTCCTCTGTCTCAATTAATGCAATGTCACCTAATGAGGTATATTTTAATGAAGGATCTTGATAAATTTCATTAACATAAATATTTTTAACCCTAAGATATTGTATATTTAATAAATCAGTAATTTTTTGCCCAATTATAATTTCTACTTTTGAAGGAGATTTTGTTAATTTAGTATCAAGATTATAAACACAATGCGCAGCTGTAATAACATAATGAGAAGAGACTACTGTTCCTGAACAAAAACTGTTTTCTAAAAAAATAAGAACAGTAGAATTAGCCCCTAAAATATTAGAAAAATTTTGACTACCATTTGATATTCTATTTGATGATAATTCATCGAAAATATAATTATATTTATTGTCTTTATCTATATTATTATCTTGCATTCTGCTGCATGAAAAAAAAATAATAAACGACAAACAAAAAGGGAACAATGATATTTTCATTTTTTTTAATTAACCTCTATAAAATTCAAAAAAGAAAGTTGCAATGATAATTGCAACTTTCTTTAAAAGAAGAAGTTTTACTTAATAGAAGTAATCTTTATTGTCAATAATAATTCCGAATTCATTTTACTAAATAGTAGATAAACTAAATTTCCAAATATATTAGATATTCTTAAATATTTTATAACTAATTTAAAAATATCTTTATTATTTTATTTCTTCTTTATTTTTTTCAATATTATTTTCAACACTATCATCTAAAAGAATTTTATGGGCAGGAGTTTCAAGGTCTTCAAATTGTCCATTTTTGACAGCAAATAAAAAAATACAAAGAAAAAAAGCTCCTATAAAAACCATAAAAATTGCTAAATATATAATTACTCCCATACTTTTTTTCCTTGCCTAAAATAAACGATCAAATAAACAGTTAAAGACGATATTGGCATAAAAATAGCTGCAAATAAGGGATCCACATATCCCAAACAAGCAAATAAGATTGCTACTATGTTATATATAAGACTGACAGAAATTAAAATTTTTAAAGTTTTTTTAATATAATTACAATAATAAAAAGTTGATTTTATTAAATTTAAATCCGATTTTCTTAAAAAAATATCAGCCGAATGAAGAGCAATATCTGTTCCACCATGAGAAGCTATACTGACATGAGCTTTAGCAAGCATAGCAGCATCATTAACACCATCCCCAACAGCCATCACTTTTTTTCCATTCGTTTGTAATTTTTCAAGAAATTCTAATTTATTTTTGGGCAATAATGATGAAAAAACGAAATTTAAATTGATCCCTAATTTATTAGCAATGCTCTTAACAGAAGCTTGTTTATCTCCTGAAAGAAGGTATGTATCAATATTTTTTTCTTTTAAAAATAATATTAAATTCTCTGCTCCAACTTGGATTTTATCCGTTAAAATAAATTTAAAATAAACATTATCATATTTGGCATAAACAGAGTAATTCATTTCTGATTCTTCATTATCAATACCTATAAAATCAGAATTTCCTATTTTGACATGAATATTAGAATCTATTAAATAACCCTCTATCCCTTTTCCAGCATGCTCTTTAATATCAATAAAATTAAACTTATATGAGTAATTATTAAATTTTTTAGAAATTGCTTTTGAAACTAAATGTAAAGAGAAATTTGATAAAGAAGAAAAACAAGATAAAATTTCATCTTTATTTTTTATATCAATTTGTGTATTTAAAATTTCATAACTAAGTACCGATAAATTTCCACTTGTTAACGTTCCTGTTTTATCAAATAAAATGGAATCAATTAATGGAATTGTTTCAATTGAATTTTGGTTTTTTACAATAACCCCTTTTTCCCACAAATTTTTAAGCGCCGAAGACATTAACAATGGGGTAGCTAATGCTAAAGCACAAGGGCATGAAATAATCAAAATAGAAACAAAAATATCTAATGCTTTTTGTATCGAAATAAATGACCAAAATATAAAAGATAATAAAGAAATAGCTACAATTAAAAGTGTAAAATTAGGAAGTATTTTTTCTATTTGTGTTTCAACTTTAGATTTTTTGGATTTTGCAATTAGGATTAAATTTTCAAGAGAAGAAACCCAAGTTTCGCTTCCTGTTTTTTCAGCTATAATTGTAACTGGATTTAAAAGATTTTGAGACCCAGCTAAAACATAATCCGACTTTTTCTTTAATACAGGATATTCTTCACCCGTAAGAGAAGCTTCATTTACTTCTGTTTCCCCTTCAATAATATAACCATCGGCTAAAAATGATTTTCCAATTGGAACATGTATTTTATCACCTTTATTAATAGAAAAAGCTTCAATTGGTAAAATATTTTTAATTGTCTCACCAAGTTCTTTTGCTTTATGAATTGATTTTTCATGAAAGTATCTACCAACTAAAAGTAAAAATACGAGACCCGTTATACTATCAAAATAAACTTTACCACTATTCATATATGCTTCATAAATACTAATAACTAAAGAGATAATCAAAGCAAATGAAATTGTTGAATCTATATGTATTTTTTTATTTATGAAAGCATTATAAGAATTTATAAAAAAACTTCTTCCTGCATAAATTGTTGCAGGAATAGATATAATCATACTTAATATAATAAAAACATGATTAATTTCAGGATTTATTCCAAAATATTTACCAAAATAAGAACTAGCTGCAAAGATCATTACATTTCCAAATGCAAAACCTGAGATACCAATATCTTTAATTCTTTCTTTTTCATAAGAAGTTCTAAACTCTTTAGAAGATAAAAAAGGAAGAGGTAAAGGATTATAACCTATTTTAATTAATGCTCTTGCAACTTTTTCTAAAGATTCAGCATTATTTTCAATGAAAGAAAATGTAACAACTTTATCTAATATATTTATATTAATATCATTAATATTTGGATTTTTCTGTATAGATTTTTCTATTAGCCAAATACAAGCCGCACATTTTATTTCAGGAATAAAAAATCCCCATAAATTATTTCTAAATTTAAAAATAGTATTTAATTTATCATTTTTAAAAATGGCGTAATGTGATTCTGAAAAATCTTCCGCAGTTGAAGGCTTTTCCCCTACTTTGTTCATTATTTCATAATATTTACTTAAATTATTGGAAATTAAAAATTGATAGACATTGGCACATCCATTGCAGCAAAATAATTCTGTATCTTTATTTTTAGTAAACTTTTTTTTACAATGAAGACATATATCTTCCAAATTAAATTCATGAGATACTTTATTTGAAAGACTATTTTGTGATATTAAAATTGAGGTATCTTTTTGATTGGAGTTTTTATTTATGGATAGTTTTTTAAACATTTTTGTTCCTATATTATCAATAGCAGCATACGGATTTACTGGTTCGCTACATTGCTTTGGCAT
>NZ_JBIPMD010000184.1:0-6979 GCF_044369315.1 Silvanigrella sp. | reverse complement strand
AAACTCAAGAGAATATTGACTTTTAACTGATTTCTTCTTTAACATTGGACAACCCTTCTATATGAACGCCTAAGTTCATAGCATATTGTCCACCAAAAGGAATCACTTTAGCCATTCCAAGTTAGTGCTGTTTTAAGAAATGAATTTTTTTCATGCTTATTATAGTAATTTAAATTCTTATAGTTCAAATCTATTTGATTCATTTATTAACTCTTCTTTTAGTTCAAATGTATTGAAAAACTTTTTATATTTTTGGTCAAAATTTTAATTTCAGCAGATTCTAATTGATATATCAACCATAAATTCGAATTTTATCTTCTTTCAATGCAGATGAAGCAGAAGTTTAAACCGTCTATTGTAAATTTTATAGAGGCTTCTTCATTTCCACCTGATGCACGAAATGGTGGGATAATATTTCCAGCATTATGAATGACAAATAATTTTTTTTAAATTGGAAAAACATTTTTAGTAAATTTTCGTAAACCAGGCATTATGTTTTTCATATCAACTCCTCATTTTTATATTCAAAATATTTAAATATGATTTTATATAAATAAATTTAATAATCAATAGTATTTAAGAATTGTTAAAATGAAAAATTGTTTTAAAATTTAAAAAGATATAATTGAATTATTTCTTTTTAAATAAATAAGAATATTGTCCGTAGCCTTCTTTTTCTAAATGAGCGGCAGGTATAAAACGTAGTGACGCTGAATTAATGCAATATCTTTTTTTAGTTGGTCCAGGACCATCATCGAAGACGTGACCTAAATGCGATTTCCCAAATTTAGATTTTACTTCAGTTCTTGTCTCTGAAGGGAGGGATTGGTCTTTAGAAAAGTTTATATATTTATCGTCGATGGGTTTTGTAAAGCTTGGCCAACCTGACCCTGAGTCATACTTGTCCGTAGAACTAAAGAGGGGTTCACCTGTTACGACATCTACATATATACCTGGTTCTTTATTATTCCAATAAGCGTTATCAAAAGGTCTTTCAGTACCTTCTTTTTGAGTTACTTCAATTTGTAGCGGTGTTAGTTTCTTTAGTTGTTCATTTTTATCAATTTTTTCAAATTTAGAATCTGTTTTGTTAGCCATTGCGTATCCAACCATAATGAAAAAAGCAATTAAGGATAAGAAAATTCTTTTATAGTCAATCATTATAAATAAATTCCCTTCTCTAACAATTGTCAATATGTTATTATATCACAAGTTAGTTTATAATATATCAAAAAAATGACAAACAAATAAAACCAAAAATGATATTAATATTTTAAAGTTATAACGTAAACAGTATTATAAAACACAATTTTTTATTTTGCAATTATAATGCAATTTTAATCTTTAATATCCTAAAGTGATATACAAAATTAAAACTTAATTTATTATCAATTAAAAAATAAAGTTAAAAATTCATTTTGAAGAAAAAATATGAAAAATTACAAATAATCTCCGCAACGTTTGAAAAAATAGGTTGAATTCAAAATCGTTTTTCTGTTATATATTTTTTTATTAGACAGACGATAATTTCTTTAATCGGAATGAATTATAAATACTATGAAAGTTTTGGAGGCAAAATGAATGACTCATTTCATAATTCGAATAGAATTTATTTTGATTGTAATGCAACGACTCCAATATTAAAGGAAGCTTGCCAAGCGGTTTTATGTACAATGGAAAAAGTTTATGGAAATCCAAGTAGTACACATATGGCTGGTGCCGAAGCAAAAATGATTTTAGAGAGAGCACGTATTTTTGCTAGCGAAGTGATTCAAGCGAAACCTTCAGAAATATTTTTCACAAGTGGTGCTACAGAGGCAATTCAAATTTCTGTACTTTCTTTATTACAATGGATTTCTGCTCAAAAAAAATTGGGCTCCAATTTTGAAAATAAAAAAATATTAATTTCCGCAATGGAGCATAAAGCAGTTCCTAATGCTGTAGAACATTGGTGTAAAGTTCTAGGATTAAATATTGAAATAATTACGATTCAAGTTAACGAAAAAGGTCATCTTAATTTAAATGAAATAGAGGAACATGCTAAAGAAACAATATTTTTATGTACGATGGCTGTTAATAATGAAACAGGGTTAATTACAAATTTGAAAGATATAGAAAAAATTATTAGAAGACAGGAGCATCATATATATTGGTTGGTTGACTGTGTTCAAGCTTTAGGAAAAATAGACTTAAATTTATCAGAACTAAGCCTTGATTATGCGACATTTAGTGGTCATAAAATACATGCGCCAAAAGGAATCGGTTTTTTATTTTTAAGAGAAGAGGCTCCGCAGTGTCCTTTAATTGTAGGTGGTGGGCAAGAGCAAGGTATACGTTCTGGTACTGAAAATCTTCCAGGAATTGCAGCTATAGGTGTTGTTTTAGAGAAATTAAATCAGAGAAAAAAAGGGATTGAATCTTCGCAATTACGTTCTGACAAAGAATTATTTGAATATAGAAATATATTATTAAATGCACTATATGAAGCTTTTCCTTCTATTGAATTTAATACCGATTTGGAAAAATCGGTTCCTACTACATTAAATTTTTCTATTTACGGTCTATTATCTAGAGAAATTATGAATGCATTTGACGCTGCTGGAATTAGTATAAGCGGAGGTTCTGCTTGTAACTCGAAATCAATCGAATACAGTCACGTATTATGCGCCATGAATTTACCTGAGTGGAAAAAAGCATCAGGGGTTCGATTGTCTTTTAGTATGATGACAACAAAAGATGAAATATTAAATGGTGTTCAAGCGATTTTAGCAGCAGGTAAAGCGTTTCGTAATTCGTGCTTAAATTTATCATGCAGTATTGAAAATAATACTTTAGATAAAATACCAGATAAAAATTCGTTTCATGGTGTAATTCAATTTCAATATGATTATTCAAATACCTGGTTATTAGTAGATAGCAATACAAAAAACTGTATTATTATTGACCCCACAATGGAAAGTATGGATAGAATTGCAAGTTTTATTCAATGCCGAAATTTGTCTGTACAAGCCATATTAGATACTCATTCGCATGCTGATCATGAGTCTTCAAGAAAAAAACTTTTAAATAAATTAAATTTACAAGATAATTCTAATGACTTATTGGGCTGGCCTGTAGATGAAAATATTCTTCATTTTAATTCAGAAGAGTGGGAAATAGAAAGGCTTGAAACCCCAGGGCATACAAAAGATAGTGTTTCTTATTTAGTCTATAATAAGTTAAATTCACAAAATTTAGAATTTGTTTTTGTAGGTGACACTATTTTAACAGGAGGATTAGGTAGAACAGATTTTGGAATTAGCGCTGTTAATCAATTTTATAATACTCTTCATTTATTAAATAAAACGTTTGATGATAATGTTCTTTTATGTCCAGCGCATGATTATAATAATAGTTTTGCGACAAGCTGGGGTGTTGAAAAAAATACGAATAAATTATTAGAAAAAGCAATAAACCCATTTAATGTAATGAGTCTAAATGATTTTTGTGAAGAAAAAAAATTAATTGATTCTGAATTGTGTTCTAATAAAGTTCAAGGTAAAATAATTTGTGGATTAATTCAAAGCTCTATTCATATAGAAAATAAATCAGAACCAATAATAAATCCTGAAAAATTAAATAATGAAGATTTCATTTTAATTGATATCAGAGATAAAACAGAATCTCTTTTATTTAAAGATTGGAGTATATTTGGAATTGAATTTGAACCTATTAGTATTCCTATGATACAAATAACAAATTTAATGATTGATTTGCTTCAAAAAAAATCAAACTTTTTAGATAAAAAAATTGTTTTACTATGTTCAACAGGAAATCGTTCTTTATTTATTGCGAAAAGTTTTAGGCGTATGGGATTTCAAAATGTCTGGAGTATAAATGGCGGTGTTGCTTTTTCTAGATTAAGAAGTGATGAAAAATTGTCTAATGAATATTTAAATAAATAATATAATAAATATTTTTAATAAATAAAAAGGAATTTTTATGAGCCATAATTCAGAGTTTATTATTCAGCCTGGAAAATTGTCATTAAACGATTTAAACAATATTTATAAAAATAAATTTAGTAAATTTTCATTAAATAAAGAGTCAAAATATTTTATAGATGCTTCTGTTAAAAATGTACAAGATCTATTTTCACAAAAAGAAGTGAAAGCGGTATATGGAGTTAATACAGGGTTTGGTAAACTTGCTAATACAAGAATTCAAGAATCTGATTTATCTGCACTGCAACATAATTTAGTTATGTCACATTGCACTGGCGTAGGTAATTTATTTGATAATAATATTGTTAAATTAATTGCTGTAATTAAAGTAGCAAGTTTAGGAAGAGGCTTTTCGGGGGTTCGACACGAATTGCTAGAATCTTTGTTAAAATTAATCAATCATGAGTATTATCCTTGTATCCCCATGAAAGGGTCAGTTGGGGCTTCAGGAGATTTAGCTCCTCTAGCTCATTTAGTTTCCCCTTTAATAGGGGTTGGTTATGTTCGAAAAAACGATAAAATTATTACTGCAAATGAAGCCCTAAAAGAATGTAATATTGAAAAATTTGAATTACAGCCCTTAGAAGGATTGTCTTTATTAAATGGAACTCAGGTTTCAACAGCGCTTGCACTAAAAGGCCTTTTCAAAATTCAAGATGTATTTGAAGCGGCTTTAGTAGCAGGCGCTATGTCTGTAGAGGCATTGAATGGAAAATTAGAACCATTTGACTCACGAATTCACGAGTCAAGAGGGCATAAAGGTCAAATGGTTGTTGCAGAAAAAATAAAATGTTTATTAAGTGAAAAAAATCAATCAAGTGAAAATCATAATTCGGGAAAAGTGCAAGATCCTTATTCGTTACGTTGTCAGCCGCAAGTAATGGGAGCCTGTCTTGATCAAATCAATTCCATAGCAAATATTTTAGAAATTGAAGCAAATGCAGTAACAAATAATCCTATTTCTTTTTCGGATACAAAAGAGTTTATTTCAGGAGGAAATTTTCACGCAGAGCCTGTCGCCTTTGCTGCCGATATTTTAGCAATTGTCTGCTCTGAAATTGCTTCCATATCTGAACGAAGAATTTCATTAATGGTTGATTCTAATTTTAGTGGTTTACCACCTTTTTTAGTAAACAATAGTGGTTTGAATTCTGGGTTTATGATTGCTCAAGTGACTGCAGCAGCATTAGTAAGCGAAAATAAATCGAGATCTTTTCCATGTTCTGTTGACAGTATTCCTACTTCTGCAAACCAAGAAGATCATGTTAGCATGGCTACTCATGCAGCAAATCGCTTAAGTGAAATGTCTGATAATTCATGTTATGTAATTGCAATCGAGTTGTTATCTGCTGCTCAAGCAATGGATTTAAAAAATGGTTTTCACTCTTCAAATAAAATTAAAAAGGTTTATCAAGAGATAAGAAATTTAGTTCCATTTTATGAAAAAGATAGATACTTTGCAGATGATATTGAAAAAGTAAAACACTATATTTTTCAAAATTCATTTTTAAATTTTTATTAAGGATTTTTCTTGAATGAGTTATTTTCATGTTAGATAATTATATTTTAAATACAAATGAAGTTCATATTTGGATTATTAAAATTCCATTTGTCTATTTTAATATAGATTTTTATTCTAGTGTTTCATCTGATTTTAAATTGAATTTAAAACATTTTAGTTTTATAAAAGACTTTAATAAGTTATTGATTAATGAAAAAGATATTAAAAAAGGATTGAGTTTTTATCAAACAAAAGATCAAATTAGCTCTTTAATTTCAAAATACTCATTAAGATTTTTGTTAAATAATTATTTAAATTTAAACTTTAAAAATTATGATTTTGAGTTTAATAAGTACTCCAAACCTTTTATACCTAATTTTATAAATGCATTAAATCTTCAATATAATTTGTCACATTCAGGAGAGTATCTATTAATTTCTTTAAATTGTTATGATAACATAGGAATTGATATCGAATTTATGAATAAGAAAATTGAAATTGAATGTTTAAAAGATCAATTTTTCTCTAAATATGAATTAGATATATGGAAAACTTTAAAAGAAGATGAAAAAATAGAATATTTTTATAAAGTTTGGGCTTGTAAAGAGTCTATTTTAAAAGGAATTGGCATGGGGTTTTCTTATTTACCAAGTAATATTTCATTTGAGTTTAGTCCTGATAATAATGGAAAAATAATTCAATCTTCAGTTTGTCATGAAGAGAGTGATTTTGATCAATGGAAAACGAAATTATTTAAAATAGATAATAATTATCAATCCGCTTTTTCAGTTAGAAAAAATACATTTCATGTTAAATATATTAATTGGGATTGGGATAAAATCTTAATTTAGTTAGTAAGTATTTTACCACCATAAACATTTCCTAAAATTTTGCTTCCATTTATTAGAATGACTTTTCCTAAATTGCTTTCAAAAATGATATCTCCATCAACAGTTGAGTTGTCAATATATAAAAATTCTTCTTTACTATCAATTCTATGTTTCATAATGTAAATATCTTTTGTTACAGTGCCATCATTTAATTCTATTTTTGAAGAAGTTATAAAGATAGGCTTTTCAAATTTTGTTGAAGATGATACAAGTAATCCGTCAATATTTACTTTTCCATTTATAATGCTGCTTTGATAAAGAAATAATTCACCATTGATTTTAATATCATTTAAGCTTGCATTTGAAGCAACGAGTTTTCCAGAGACAAAAGTATTTTCTAATATAGTAACATTTTCTAAATTTACATATCCATAATGCATAATGCATTTTTTTATAGAGTTTTCAATGGATATTTTTCCACTAAATCCCGCACATGAATGCCTTAGTAAGTAATATATAAATGTAGAAAGAGTTAAAATTGGTATGATCCCCGAAAAGTGGACTATTAAATTTCATAATTTTCTTCATATTCTAAAGGTGCATGATAATCAAGGGCAGAATGAGCACGAATTCGATTATAAAACACCTCTATATATTCTATGACT
>NZ_JBIPMD010000033.1:0-22265 GCF_044369315.1 Silvanigrella sp. | reverse complement strand
CATTCGTCGAATGGATATCTGTCTCCAGTTATATTTGAAATAACTAGACCAATGAAAAAGGTCGGTTAATTGTGTCTATAAAATTGGGGGAAGATCAAAGCATAGAAGAAGGAAATAGAGAATATAAAAGTAAACTAATTGATTTAATTAAAAAAGATAATGATAAATCTTTATTTACAACAATAGATTCATTTGAAAAAGAGCGGCAACCTCCTAATGAAAAATGGAAGATAATTAGAATCTGATCGAAAAAAACAAATATCTATATAACATAATATGTCAACTAGCGCATACCGACATAAATCGCTTCAAAGCGCCCAAGACCCCGGTTGAGCAGTATATTGAAGGTATTGGTGTAATTTCTGATTATATTTACAAACCTACAGGTTATGATATTTTAAATAATGATGAAAGTATATTTAATAAAATAATGAATGATATGGGTGATTCTAAAAATCCTAAAAAATTCTATCTAAACAGATAATTATTATTTTTTCTTTATTTTTCTAACTAAAAATAGGGATAATAAACATAAAAAACTAATATACAACATGTGAAAATGATTAAAATATTGAAATGTTGCAATTTGAGTAAACATAAATGGAGTTACTCCAATAAATAATCCATTTGTTGTATTTAAGCAGAGGGCAAGGGCAGATGTTCTCATTTTAGTGGCAAACATTGATGCTAAAATATTAAAAACGGAACCCACACATGCGCCTAATGTAATAGACATGAGTATAATAAATATTGTTATGGTTTCTTTACTGCCAGATTGAAATGCAGTATTTGATAATAAAGTTAAAATAAAAAGAGATAAAATGCCAAGCATATAAACATTTTTTGATTTGAATTTATCGGAAAGATTTCCAAAAATAATACAAAAGAGGGCATTTAGAAAAAATCCTATGGTTACAATTTTATCAATAAATATTTTTTCAAATAAAAAAGCCGTTTCTAGTGTTTTTGAAGAAATTAACAAAAAATACAAGAATGCAGTGGAGGATGGCAATAATATAATAATACCTAAAGCAACATCTTTAAAATGTTTTTGAATTAAGGTAAAAAAAGGAACTTTTAAAACGCCATTTGAATTTTTACATTGGATAAAATCTTTACTTTCATTTAAGCTTTTTCTTAAATAAATTCCAATTATTCCTAAAAGTCCTCCGACGGCAAAAGGAATGCGCCATCCCCAAGAATAAAATGTTTCAGGAGACATTAAAGAATTTAATGTCGAATATAATAAGGAAGCAAAAAAAGATCCAAAAATAATGCCTCCAAAAAGAGTGCCCATAGCGAGACTTTTTCTTTTTTCATTTGCATATTCATGAATATAAGCCATTGCGCAAGGAGCTTCACCACCTAATGCAAAACCTTGCGCAATTCTTAATAGCAATAAAATAAGGGGAGCAAGAAATCCAATTTGTTGATAAGTAGGTAACAGGGCAATTCCTAAAGTTGGGATTGCCATTAAAAAAAGAGTGATCATAAATGGTTTTTTACGACCCGAAGTATCCCCTAAATGACTAAAATAAAAGCCACCTAAAAATCTTGCAAAATAGCCAGCAGCAAAAATGCCAAAAGTTTTTAATATTGCAACACTTGGAATTGATTCATCAAAAAAATGTTTACTTATTACAGGAGTCATTAAAGCAAATAAGGAAAAATCATAATATTCAAAAGCGCCACCAATAGAACAAAGAAACAAGGTTTTATTCTCTGATGTTTTTGAAATAGCCATTTTTATTCCAATTTAAAAATGTTTATTTATGTTGAGCCACTTCTTTTTGTATAAGTGCCATAACAGCTTTACCATCACAAGTTGGGTATAATTGTTTTATTTCTTTCATTATTAAACCAATATTTACCTTCTCTTGTGAAGGAGTTTGAGAGATTTTATCTTGAATGATTTTATTCAATTCATCATCTGATGGAGCTTTTGGCATATAACGTTCCACAATTTTTAATTCACTTTCCGTTTGAAGATGTTTCTCGCTTCCTTTTGGAAACATTTCTAGGGCATCGATAAGTTGTTTTCTATAAGAAAGGACAGCGTCAAACTCTGAAATGGGTTTAGCGGCCGTTTGTCCATATTGTATTGCACTAATTAGCATACGGAGAACTCCGGTTAGTTCTTTATCATGATTTTTGAGCGCATTTTTTAAGTCATTTGTTAATGTTTCTTTAAGTGTTGTCATTTGTGTCCTTACTTTGTTTTAAATACCCAAACGCCATTCCAATCTTTTTCAAGACCTTTTTCTTTTAGGTAATTACATCTTTCAATAAACTCTTCACTTGGAGGATCTTTGCCATCGTTCATACGAATGGCTTCTTTAAATTTTTGGATTGCTTCTTTCCAATTTTGGGCGCGGTAAAGAGCCAAACCTTCTTCAAACAACCTAACCAATTCTAGCGCTTTTTGTCTATCCATTTCTTTAAATCTCATGACTTCAAATATACGAACAGGCTCATTTTTCCCTTTAACTTGAATATTATCGAGTTCACGAAAAATAAATTTATGTGGTTCTTTTAAAGCAATTTTAGTAAATTCTGAACAAATAATTCGGGTTCCATAGTTTTTATTAATGCCTTCAAGGCGCGCTCCTAAGTTAACAGCATCGCCTAAAACAGTATAATCAAACCGTTGGTCGCTTCCCATGTTACCAACAACCATATCTCCTGTATTAAGACCAATACCAATATCTAGAAATGGAAGATTTTCTGATTTCCATTTTTTTTGAAGAAGTTCAAGTTCATCAAGCATTTTTAAACTAGAAGATACGGCTTTATCGGCATGATTTTCCATTGGAATAGGGGCTCCCCAAACAGCCATAATAGCATCTCCAATGTATTTATCTAATAGCCCATTTGAATCTAAAATAATCTTTGTCATTGGTGTAAAATATTCATTTAATATAGAAGTTAGTTTTTCTGGGCTTAAAGCCTCGCTGATTGTTGTAAATCCTCTTACGTCGGAGAAAAAGACAGTCATAAATTTTTTATCTCCACCTAATTTTAATCTTTCTGGATGTTCCATTAATTGATTAATAACAGCAGGATTTAGATAATGTTGAAATGCACTTCGAACCTTTTTCTTTTCTCGTTCTTCTGTGAAATATTTAAATATGGTTATTCCAAAATAGATGGAGACACTTTGTAAATAAAACATACCTGCATAGTACCAGTTACCTTGTCCAAATAAATACTTTTCATCAATGTAGAAGAAGGCAGCAAGAATAAGAATTATAAAAAAAGAAGATTTTAATGCGTTTAAATATTTAAGAGCATACGAAAAAAGAATACCAGAAAATAAAAGCAATGAGACTTCAATTAATGGCGCAGAAATAGGCCTTTTCATAAAATTTTGTGTTAATATATTTTCAATTATTGCAACATGGTGACCAACTCCATCAAGATTTTCATCAAATGGAGAGGGCCTTTTATCATTTGTTCCTGTTGCTGTTCCTCCATAAACTAAAATTTTAGGAATATCTTTAGGAAGTTTATTATTATAAGCATCGTCCAATGAAATTTGTGGAATTTTTGAGAATTCACCGTAGTGATTAATAAGAAGTTTTCCAAGTCCATCAAAGTAAACAGGAATTTTAATTTGTTTCTTTTTGCTATCCGTTGGATAGAGTTCAATTGAATCAATGCCAGATGGGTCAAAATGGATAACAACCCCGCTTGCTAAATAGTTTGCTGCTAATGATAAGGCAAGACTAGGAACAATAATGGGAGTTCCAATTTTTTCACCAAATTTATTTATTGGATCTATTGTTCTTAATAATATTGATTTTCGAATCATTCCATCGGAATCGGATTGATTATTTGCAAAACCCATATATTTTGATTTACCCGCAATAATTGGTGTGTTTGTTATTGCTCCATATGAAATAATATCTTTATAATTATTTAAAGAATTTCCAGTAGGGAAATCAAGAAAATCGATTGATGAACTTTTAAGACGGTTAAAACTATTAAACCAATCATAAGAAGAACCTTTTATTTGATCTTCATTTTCTAAATAAAAGAATCCTTGAACGATATTCCCAAAGTTGTCGATACTTTTTCCAAGAGAAACATCACCAGGGCTAGATTCTAATAATTCTGCCAAGCTATTTTCAATTGCTTTGGGGTTGTTATTTGAGGATATAAGAATTTTTTCTAAATCTGGTAAAGATTCTTCAAGTAATCTATGAGAAGGTTCAGAAAAAAATACGTCAAATCCTATCCATTTTACACCTGCATTTTGTAAATTTTGAAACGCCTTTTCGTATATTCCTCTTGGGAATGGCCATCTTCCAAACTTTTCAATGCTTTTATCATCCGCGGTAAGTGCTCCAACAACGCCACTTAATTTTTTTGGACCTCTTAATTTAAAGCGAATATCATAAAGAACTCTTTCTAATTGGCCTACAATATCAATAGAGTTTTTTGGTAAACTATAATGTTTAATTAAGAAAAATAAACATAAGAATGTAATTAAAATTCCAATTTTAAAAGAAGAAGGAATAAAAAAATATTTAAATTTTCTCTTCTTTTTAACATTTTCTTTAGGCATTTTTTTCCCTTACTCAATTATAATAATTACCTTGCTATTATATTTGAGTATGAATTAAGAAAATGGGAAAATATGTATTATTTAGCCAAAAGAAATATTTGTTCGAACGGGGATTCTTTCATACTTGATTCAGTTCGATTTTGTAATTTATTGCTTTTGTTGTGTTTAAAATTTTTATGTATAATATTTGAATTTGATTTTTTTGTATTCTCTTGGTAAAATTTTGTAATTATATTAATAGAATCTCTTATATTTTTTGAGTGTGCTTTAGAAATAATTTCGATTATATTTTCAAAGCTTTCTATAAACAAATATTCAGAATTATTTTTCATATTGTTTAAATTTTTTATTATTATTTTTTGCAATCCATTGATTAATTCTATCTTATTTATCTCACAAGATTTTTTTAATAAAAATGATAAGTGAATATTAAGGGATTTTAATTCATCTAATTTTTCATAAATGAGGTCTGAATATTTATCAGAAAAGTTTATAAATTCAACTGGATTTTTCAGCATTTGGTTTTGAAGAACTGCATTTCCCATTTCAGCAAGATGCGCAGAACCAGAAAGAAAATCTTTTAAATGATCTGCTAAAAATAAAAAAGCTGTTTTTGAGGTTTCATTTTCAGAAAAATATTTTGTAAAAACGTGTTCCAGTAAACTTTGACCAAAACGAGAAAGAATTTTTTGTAAATTTATTTTTGAATTATTATCAATTCTGGATAAATAATAAACAATAGCAATTCTTATTTCAATATTATTAATATTTCCCCTGGCAAGAAGACTTGAAGTAATAAAGTCAATAATTTCATTATTTTCATTTAGTTTGTTTTTTATTTTTGAATTTTCTTCAAATTTATTTATTCCAATATTGATAACTAAAGATAAACAATGAGCAATTACTTTTCTTTTATTTTCTTCAATAGAGAACTCTTGGTCAATTATTTCAAACAAAACTTCACATATTTTTTTAGTAAAGATATCGTCATCGGTTTTTTTTAATAAAATATCGATGAGTACTTTAGAAAAATATCCATTTTCTTCAGAGCTAGATAATATAAAATATGAAAATAAAATACTATTAAATTTTTCCGTATTTATATATTTTGAATATATTGTATCTGTAGTAAATTCAGCAATGTAATATTTTTGATCTTTTGATAGGGTTTTATATTGTTCTAAAACATTTTCTTGTCTTTTTAATTTAGATGAATTTTGATCAAGCACATTGGATTCAATAATAAACATACGAATAGCAGACTGCGGATCTATAGATTTTGTAATCAATTTCTTGCTCGCCAACTATGACTCCTTTGCTTCCTTAAATAAAGGAATAGCTTTTTAGTTATCGGAGTTGGTTTTCAAAAAACTGAAAAAATAATTATATTTCTATATATATCAGATACTTATTTTTTTGAGGGTTTATAATTTAAGATCATCTTTGCTTCTTTAAAAATGCTAAAAACACAGGGAATAACTAAAAGTGTTAAAATTGTTGAAGAAATAAGACCGCCAATCACGGCGACTCCCATTGGGGCTCTTTGCTCATGTCCTAAGTCACTTCCAAATGCCATAGGTAACATTCCAAAAATCATAGCAAAAGTTGTCATTAGAATGGGCCTCAACCTTGTTTTTCCTGCAACTTGTAAAGCTAAATTTACACTTTTTCCTTCTTTTATGAGTTGTTCTGTAAAATCTAATAATAAAATAGCATTTTTATTCACAAGACCTGTTAATAAAATTAAGCCAACCATTGCATAGAGTGACATTGGCTGATTTAAAATAAGCAAAGCAATAAAAGCTCCTGAAAAAGCTAAAGGAACACTTAATAAAATAACAAAGGGAGTCATAAAACTTTCAAATTGAGAGCATAAGACCATATACGCAAATAATAAAGACAATAAAAGAGTTTGTATAACAGCGGTATTGGTATCTTTTAAGTCTTTTGAATCACCTGAAAAATCATAACTTAATCCAAGAATTCTATTTTGATTTAAGTAAGATTCAATTTGTTGTAAAACTTTACCTAAATCGTTCCCCGTATAATCTGCAAGAATGGTATATTCTTGAATTCCATTATGATGCTGAATTACTGAATTTTGTTTGTCTAATGTTATTTTAGCAATGCTGTTTAATGGAATAGGAGAATTATTTTTTCCTGGAACTGTTACAGATAAAATATCGTTTGGTGTTAATGCTTGTTTATCATTAACTTTTGCAACTATGTCGAAAGTGTCACTATTTCTATTAAAAGATCCCACATTTTCACCGTAAAACAAATAAGACAATGTAGTTGCAATTGCATCACTAGTTACGTTTAAAGAGTTTGCCATTACAACATTTGGAACTACTTTAATTTCATCTGCGGGAGGTGGAGTGTCTGAAATAATATCTTCAATGCCATCTATTGTTTTTAAATATTTTTGTAGACTAAGTGCATATTTTTCAAGTTCTTGTGAGTTTGGATTGGTTAAAATAACTTGAATAGGTTGCTGTGACTTTCCGGGTCTTCCAAGTGTTATAATTTCGTTTGGATTTTTAATAAATTTTTTTAATTCGCTTCGAATCCTTTTTTCAAGTTTTTGCTGGGTAAAATTTCTTTCACTTGGGTCAACTAAGTTAACAATAAAAACCGAATTATTTTGATTGCTAAGTCTAAAAAATACATTTTTAATTCCAGGATATGTTTTAAGCCATTTGGCAATTTCTTGAGAGCGGTTCGTGGTTTCTGGTATCGATGTATTTGGAGCAAGCTGCATAGAAATAGCGAAGTAACTTGTATCCATTTTCGGGGTAAAGTTTGTAGGTACAAAATGCAAAAGGATTAAACTTATTATTAGTACAAAGAAGCCCATTATAATTGTAACAAGTCTGTTTTTAAGTGTAACAATAATTAATTTTGAATATAAATTCTCACAATAAATAAAAATAGATTCAAATTTCTCTAAAATAAAAAATTTCTTTTTTTCGGTATCATGTTTATTTAATATTCTACTACCAAGCATAGGACTTAAGGTAAAAGCAACAAAAAGTGATATTAATACAGAGGCAGAAACAGTAATGGCAAATTCATAAAAATAACGACCTATTTTTCCTTCCATAAAAGCAACAGGCATAAATACCGCAATAATAGCAAATGTAATGGCAATTGCGGGTATTCCTATTTCTTTCATGGCATCATTTGTTGCGATACGAGCCGATTTTCCTAAAAGAATATGTCTATGAATATTTTCTATTACAACAATAGCATCATCAACAATAATTCCAATGGATAAAGACAATGCTAATGTTGTCATCGAGTTTAAAGTAAATCCTAGAAAATGTATGAGACCTATCGTTCCTAAAACAGAAGTTGGAATTGCAATCGAACTAATAAATGTAGATTTCCAATCTTGCAAAAATAAATACACAATTAATATTGTAAGAATTGCTCCTAATATGATATCAAAATTTACGGCATCCATGGAACCAGATATAAAGCGAGAGGTGTCATTCACAATTCGAATATCAATTTTATCTTTTACAGATAAGGATAAATTTTCAATTAATTTAGTAGATTTATTTGAAACTTCTACTGTGTTTGCATCAGATGATTTAGAAACATAGACAATAATAGCAGGTTTTCCATCGCTTTCCCCATAAGTTGTTTGTTCTTGTATTGAATCTTTTATGATAGCTAATTCGTCTAGTCTAACAATAACTCCTGCTGTTGTTAAAATAGGAATATTTGCAACTTCATTAATAGAATTTGGTAAAGTAGTTGAGTTTATATTATAAGCAAGTTTTTCATTTTTAACTTGTCCTCCTGGAACAGTAACAATTTGAGATTTAATTTGATTAATAACACTATATGCTGTTAGGCCAAGTGAATCTAATTTGTCATTATCAAAAGAAATATCAAATTCTGGGAGTCTTAAACCTGCAATACCAATATCACCTACACCTTTTACTTGTGATATATTTGGAACAAAAATACTATTAATATATTCTGATAAATTTCCAATTCCAAATTGATTTGTTTTACTAGATAATGCAATTTGAAGAATAGAGGATGCATTTGGATCTACGGGTTTAACTACGGGAGTGAGAGCAATTGAGGGCCAATTTTTCTTTCCTGTTACGCTAGTCATTGCGTTTCTAATATTATTTACAGCAACATTTATATTTTCGGACAAAACAAATGAGACTCTTATATTTACAGATCCATTTGTAGCTGTTGAATCTATAGTTTCTATTCCTTCTATTGAACGTAAAGCAGACTCTATAGGATTTAAAACATTTTGCTCAATATATTTTGGAGTAGCACCTGCAACTTGAACCTTAATATTGACAATAGGCAAATCAACTTTTGGCTGATTATCTACACCAATTTTTTGATAAGCTAAAAGACCTATAATGATGATTAATAAATTCATCATACCTGCAAAAATTGGGCGTTTTATAGAAACATCTGCAAGCAACATAATTTTGTTTCCTTATTTTAATTGTATTAAAATTAATTCACCTGACATAAGTTGCTTTTCTGTATTGCTTGGAACTCCAATAATTAAATAAGATTTCGTATTTTGGTCAATATAAGGTATTACATTTGTGACTGTAAACATCCCTTTGTTTTTTTGATTTGTTGATTTAAATGGAAATTTTTGTCCTATTTTAAAATTATTCTCAATAGTTTGTGGAATTAATAATTGAATTTGCAAATTTTCCAATGAAGCTAAAGTAACTATAGGAGAGGTAGCTGAAACATAATTTCCAATCCAAGAAGTTAAATTAAAGATATAACCTGAAAATGGAGCAATAAGTGAAGTATCATTGAAATTTATTTGGGCAATTTTTAGTTGAGCATCGGCTAGTTTTACAGCAATTTGTGAATTTAAATAATTTGATTCCGATTGTTCAAGCGCAATTTGTGTCGTTGCTTGTTTTTGATTTAAAGTTTGTGTTCTTTTTAAAGAGAGTAAAGCGAATTTTTCAGAATTTTTTGCTTGTTCAAGATTATATTGTGCCAGTTTAAGTTGTTCCGAAAAAATAGAATTATCTAATTTAGCAATTATTTGTCCCTTTTTAACATATTGTCCATTTTTAACTAAAATAGAATAGATAAATCCATTTACTCTAAAACTAAGTTGGCTCGTATTTGTTCCATATACTGTAGCTGGTAATTGATTTAAAATGACTTCATTATTTGAAATAACAATTGGTTTTTTTTCTATAGGATTTGTTATTTTTACATTTTGTTTATTTTGTTCCATATTATTTAATTCTTGCTTTTTATTGAAATTTATTTCAGGTGGAAGTTCTGCTAGTTCTTTTTTTTTGCATGTTTGAAATAGAATTAAACCTAAAAATAGTGCGATAATTATATTTTTATATTTCATTTCACTTCCTTTCAATCTAATTTGGATAAGCTTGGTTGAACACCAAGAGTTGCTTGAAAAGTTAGCCATGCAAGATCCAAATTAAACCTTGCCTGTGCCAGTGATGCTTTTGCTGTTGTTAAGGATTGTTGAGAAGTAACAAGATCAAGAGCAGCAACTTGACCATTTAAAAACCGATATGAAACTAATTTATATGCTTCTTCAGCTGTTTGAACAGCATCTTTTGCTAATGTAACAGAACTTATATTATTTTGAATTGTACTATAATTTTGAAAAACTTGATTTAAGATTTGTTCTTTTTGATTTTTTTCAAGATATCGTTGCGCCACAACTTTTTCTGTTAATGAGTTGTCTTGATTGTTTCTAATACCCCAATCCCATAAATTCCAACTCATTTGTATTCCATAACTTACATAATTATCTGAGCTTGTTATAGAACTCGAACTATTTGCTGAAGAGGAAGGATTGATATTTTTTGTATAACTAATAAATGCATTAATGGATGGTAAATAATTATCTAAATTTAATGTTTTAGATACTTCTGCGTATTTGATATTTTCTTTTGCTATCAGGATGCTTTGATTATTTTTCATAGCTATTTTTTTTGAATCTTCTAATGAAGGTATTTTGGGATTTTTAATTTCCCATGATGATTTTTCGTTTGAAACAAGTTGAATTTGATTAAAATTTAAAACGCCAATAGCTTGAGAAAGTGAGAATAAGGCGATATCTAATTGAGACTTTGCATTATTTACTTCTTGAATTGTTTGTGAATATTGAAGTAGAATTCTCAAATAATCATCTTTGTAAATGCTACCTGTTTGGTACAAAACTTCTGCGTCTGATTTTGCTTTTTTTACGGTTTCTATTGTTGCATTTGCAATAGATAATTGTTGCGAGGCAAGTTGGGCATTTAAAAAATACGTCGCGCCTAATAAAGCGGACTGTATTTTTGTTTGTGAAACGAGAAGTTTATTTATTTTTGTACTTATTTCTTTTTGATTTAATTGATGAAAAATAGGTATAACACCTAAAAGGGGTTGAGTTAAAGTAAGAGTTGCATTTGATGAAGAGCTAGGAGGATTTTGAGGAAATGTGAAACTTTCGGAGTCAGGATTTCCTTGATTCCATGTAATGTTACTGGAAGCAGACAGATTTGGTAACAAGCCTCTCTCTGATGCTTTTTCTTCATATTCAGATGAAGCTAAATTTGCTTGAGAGGCTTTTAGGTTATCTGATTGATTTTGAGTCATTTTCATTGCTTTTTCAATATCAATTATGATCATGCTATTTTCTTTAGCTACTTTAAAATTTAAACTCTCTTGTCCAAAAGTATTAAAATTTGATATTAAATTAAAAAATATAATTAGTGTTATTATAAAATTCATTTTTAAAAAATAAATAAAAAATTTATTGGGGTTCTTGTAGCTAGCCATTTTATTTTCTTCTCCAACTTAATTAATCATTTAATTTAAAGAAAGTATAAAAATATTCAACAAGAATTATAAAATTAAATAAAAAAAAATGATAGAGAATTAAAAAAATATTTTTATTGAAGATAAATAAAAACCTAACTTGCTTAAAAATCAAATATTGAAATTAAATTAATATAAACTTACCTTTTTTTATAAAAAACTTTAATTTATTTTGGTTATGGTTTTTATAATTGTAGAAATTATTATCGTATTTGATTCTAATTATAACATTTTATTATTGAAATAAATTTTATACTGAATATTTATTTCTTGCAAAAATGAATTGAATCAGATAATGGAGTTGATGAAGTCAGTAAATTTCTTAATTTAAATGAGGGTTTCAAAGACAATTTCATTAATAATGAAATTAGTAATAATTTATAATAGAAAAAAATATATTTATTTCAATTTAATCATTTTAAAAAGGAGTTTATAAAATGAGAAATTTTATTTTGTTTATTATATATTTCTTAATTTTATCATCCTGTTCAAGGGTGGATAATTCAAATAATAAGGAATTAAAAAATTCAGAGGAATTTGCCTACCCAAATATTAATATACTTAAAAGTTTAAATAGTAATAGTTCTTTATTTCTTAAGGAGCTTATTTTGGAAGGAAAATATATCAAGTGTTTAGGAAGAAATAATGGTGAAACTTGGAAAGTAAGTTCTATTATAGAGAATAATAGAAAAATTAATAACCGTTTGATTTTTAAAAAAGATGATAAAGGATGTGAATTGCATTTTACAAAAATTTCAGTAAAAAATTTAAGTGATATTGAATATATTTACTCACCAGACAGAAATAAAGATACAATTTTAAAAAATATATATTTTAATTACAACTTAGAACTAAAAAATAGTAATAAATTTGTTTATTCTAATTTAAGACTTTCAGAAGATAAATCAACAATTGAAATATTTTTTATGAAATCAAAGTCTTATATTGGTCTCAATAAAAAAATAGAAAATATAAAGGTCGAGATAAAAGCAGAAGCTCAAGATAATTTAGATCAAATAAATATGAACTATGGTGAATCTATATCAAAAAGATATAAATTTACTAATACTGGTACATCAAGTGTTTTTGTTCAGGGTTTTTCAAATGATCTCGTTTTTAATAACTCATGCAAAGATTTATTATCACCAACTCAAATTTGTTATGCCGATTTTTTATTAACTGCAAGAGATATATCTAATAAAAATTTTAAAATAAATGCGAATTATAAGTATAATAATGAATTAGCAAAGATTAAAAGTGCTAATAAAAATGTCGAAGTAAGATCATCTTTTAATAACAACTCAAATATATTAGAAGATAAATATATATATAGATTATATCACTATGGCAATACTATTTTTGTAGCAAACTTTTCACAAAATCAAAAAGGATTATATTACTCAAATACAGGACCAAATAGTAATTTTAATAAAGTGAGCGGACTGCCTTCTGATCTTGAAATTAGAGGGATGGCGAAGTCAGGCAATAAAGTCTATGTTATTGCATATAATAATAATTCTAATGATGAAAGAGGTGGTTTATATTATGCTGAACTAAATGAAAATCACTATGATTTTAAAATTGTAAATAAAATGAAAAAATATATTGATTTTCATGGGATTTCTAGTAATGGGGATTTATTGTATATTGTAACAAACCAAAATGGTGTTTTTTATTTTGAAAATGGAAATCATGAAAGTATTAAAGAAGTAATTATACAAGATAAGAATTCGAAAGAAATATTTAAAAAATTTGGCGATGTTTTTGTTATTGATAATGAAATTTTTGTAATTAAAGACAAGAATATTTATTATGCAAATTCAATAAATAAAGAAAGTTTTGAAATTTTTAATATTAGTATTAATGATTCCAAGGAAGATATTTTTATAAAACACATTTCCTTAGTTAAAGATAAAATATTAATTGGAACTAATAAGGGACTATTTTATACAAATAAAATATTAAATGAATTATCCTCAAATTATTTAAGAAATGAATTTATTCCATTAGAAATTATTTATGAAAATGAAAGATTAAATTTTAATAATAATGAAATATATGATTTAAAAACTTATACTGATTCAATATATGTTGTCACAATTTGTGAAAATAAAATTTGCAAGTTAAAAAATGGTATTTATCAAGTAAATAATATTAAAAATAATGAAACAAAAAAGATTTTTTCAAATAAAAATATATTAGATAAATTTATTGGTGTTACAATTAATAATGGCGATATATATGGTGCTAAAACAAGCGGTATTGATTATTATAAATTTAATATACCACGTAAAATAGAAAATAAAATACAAGATAATTCTTTAATTAAGCCGTTTTTTATAAAAGAAGATAGATTATTTCTTTTAGATAAGGGAGCTGAAAATAGTTTGTATTATTCAGATTTATTTGGAAAGAGCAAATTTAAAAAAATAAATATGATGCCAAATTTAAAAGAAATTTATCAAATGAGTGCATATGAATCTAATATTTATGCTATAGTTAAAAATTCTAATAATAAAGGGGTTTGGTTTGCAGAAAATTCAGAGTTACTAAATTCTGAATCATTAAATTTTAAGCAGATAAATTCGTTTTCAAATTTTGATATTAAGTCAGTAATAGAGGCAAACAATTTTATTTTTTTTATCACAGAAAGTTATATTTTATTCTCAAAATTGGAAAATCCGTATAAATTAAATTATTTAACAATAAGTGATGAATCTGATTTTAGCTTTGGATTCAATGAAAATATTATTGATTTGTATTTTGATAATAAAACTCTATATTTATTAACAAATAAAAATATTTATAAATCTAGTTTATCAAATGATAATAATGATGCTCTGTTAAAGGAATTAGAGTTTATAAAAATTAAGACAAACCTTCCTCAAAATTTGAACTCATTTTTTGTAAAAAATAAATCAATATATTTAGCCACTAAAAATGGAATTTGGTTTTCGGAAAACTTATTTAATGGTAATTTTCAGCAATTAAATTTATTTAATAATGAGAATATATTATCTCTTAAATTATTAGGAAATTTATTTTATGTAATGAAAAATGATGGGTTATACTTAATTAATATATATGATTATATTTCTAATTTTTTAGAATTAAAATTAAATCATTCAAGTGCAATAAATTCGAAAGAAGTTAAACAGGTTTTTGTAAATAAAAATAAAATATTAGCAATACAAAATGACCAATTGATGTCATCGAGTGATAATGGAAAGAATTTTAATAATATTATTTTAAGTAAAAATAATATTAAAAGTAATTTTATTTTTCCTTTTGGAGATTCGTTATATTTGGCAACAAATAAGGGATTATTTGTATCAAATAATAATGATAATATATTTGATATTAATTTAGATAATCGCTTTTATAATTATATCACTAATTACAAAAATAAATTATTATTGTCATCAAATGATGGTGTGTATGAACTCTTAAATAACGGAAGTATTCATAAAGTAAATTCATTAAAAACAAATAAAATATACTCATTTAATGATAATATTTATTTTATTACAAATAAAAGAAAATTACTTAAATCTGATGATGGAATAAATTATAATGAAATTTATAAAGAAATAATAAAAGAGGAAAAAATACTATCCCTATTTTTTGACAACGAAAATTTATATGTGGGAACAGATAATGGATTATTTATTTTTTATAATAATGATAAATATTTTAAAAAATATTTAATTTCTGACATCAATTTAAATATAAATCATATTAACTCTATTCAAAAATTTGGATCTATGCTCTATCTTGCAACAAATAGCGGTATTGCAATATCAGAGGATGGAGGTGAATCTTTCAAAGTGTTAGGAGAAGAAGGTGGTCTCGGTGCTGAGAAAATAAACGATATTTATTTAAATTTTTCAAATTCTCAAAGTGTCTCATTATCTTTCTATTTAGCAACAGAAAAGGGTTTGTTTGTTTCAAATTTATAAAAAGGAACTAAAAATCACCTTTTGATTATTATTAAATAATTTATTTGTTCATTTCTATTTTATATTGTTCGATTGCCATTTTAGACATGTACGAATCATTTTTCATGGAATCAATCATTTTTTTTGCGTTTAATAAATCTTTTTTGCCATTGTTATCTGTTTTTGAGTCTTCAAGAGTTTTTAAATTTGGATTTAAGGAAGGATCATTTTCTTTCATCCAATTTAAAATTAAATCACGAATTCCAAAACTCTGTGAATCCGCCATTAATTTTGTATATTCCCCATCCAGCATCCCCTGAAAAATATCATGAGCATTGCTTTCATCTTCTGGTTTTGCCGTTTGTCTCATACTTTTTAGCATCATGTCTAAATAAATGGTTTCAAACTCTTTTGCTACATTTTCTGCATCTTTTACTTTTTGAAGAAGTTTTGGATTTTTATTTTTATCATCTGTTTTTTGATTATTTATTTTTTCATCAGGTCTTAAATACTCATTGCTTTTATTTAATGGTGCATTATCAATTAAGTTTATTCTCATTTTTCCCTCTACATCAGTTTTATTTGAGCTCTTAATGCTTTGGCACTTTCAAGTGTTTGAATAATAGAAACAACATCTTTAGGACCTGCTCCAAGCGTGTTTAGGGCTCGAACCAATTCGCCGATTGTAGTTGAAGTTGGTATTTCACCTACTTTATTTGTTTTTTTACCTATCTGAATTTCAAGACGTCCATGGCTTATGGCAACGGGCTCAATAATTACATTATTTCCTGATATAATTGTTCCTGTTCTTTCATTAATTACAATTAAAGCTTTTGAATCTGGAGTTACTTTAATTTGTTCTAATATGGACATAAAGGTAACAGGGTTATAGCTAGGATTATTTCTAGCAACTGTTCTTGGTATTTTTACAGAAATTAAACCGCTATTAACGGGATCAGCAATAAACTCACCAAAATAATCATTTAATGCTTTTGCAATTCTGCTTGCCGTTGTAAAATCTGCATTTTTTAAACTTAATTCTACATTATTGTTACTCATAAAAGTAGATAAAAACTCTTTTTCTACAATTCCACTTAATGATAAAGAAACTGTTTTGGGAGTAGTACTTTTTGCAGGTTGTCCAGCACCACCTTCATTTCCTGCCATGGAAGTTCCTTGGCTAATACTCCCTTGTGCTGTAGCATAAACCTGACTATCTGCCGCACTTAAACTTGTTAATAATAAAGTACCACCTTCTAAACTTTGGCAGTCTCCAATACTCGAAATTCGAATATCTAATTTATCTCCTATTCTTGCGAAAGGAGGCAACTCGGCTGTTACGACAACAACAGCAATATTTTTTGTAATAACTTCATTAGGAGTTATAGCCATACCAAGTCGGTTCATAACGGAAGCTGCTGCTTTATTTGTAGCAATACTTGATTTACTATCGCCTGTTCCCTGTAAACCAACAACAATCCCAAGTCCAGTTAATTGATTTGATCGAACTCCTCTAAATTCAACTAAATCTTTGATACGAACAGGAAGTTCAATTTCTTCTGCAACTAAGTTATTTCCTAATATGAATAAAAGAGAAGTGAATATTATTTTTATAGCTAAAATCAAATTCCTTTTAATCAAGGTAAATTCCTTTTTACTATAATTTAATTACTTGGTTTTTTGGCATTACTTGAGTTTTGGTTATTACTGCTTTGTGTTTTCCCACCGCCAGATTTATTTTCTTTTCCATCTTCTGCAGGAGGATCCATAATTGTCGCTGAGTCTAATAATTGTTTTGCTTGGGCTGTTTCTGCATTTAATCTATTTCTATCTTTTTTGAGTCTATCCGCTTCTTCAGTTAAAGCTTTTTGTTGATCTTTTAATGCTTTTTGTTGTGTATCTAATTCTTTCTTTTGGCCATCAAGAGATGCTATTGCTGAGTTCAGGTCTGGAGCAAATCCTGAAACTTTTCTTGAAGTCGTAATATCCCAACCTGCAGAAGAATAGTCTGAGGAAGCCCCATTAATGACGCTATTAACCGCTACTTGAGTAAGATCTTTTGCATCTACTTCAAATTTATTTAAGCTTCTTTGTGGCATTTTTGCCATAACCATAATGGATCTTTGTTCACCGGATTCGTTTACGTAAGTTTTAGTGCCTCTTAAATAAACATCACCACCAGGTTCAAATCCAACAATTTCAAATTTTAAAGATTTAATAGGATCAAATTTTTGTCCCGTTGTTCCATTAGCGCTTGGTTCTGCTGAAGGTTTGTATTGAAGATCATCTGGAATTGTTACTGTAATGACTTCACCGGTTCGAGTAGGTTGATATTCTGTTGCAAGTGATTTTGGTTGTGAAGAATCGGCCCAAATGCTTCCCGATGGAGATCCTGGTTCTTTATGTTTTATTTGTAAATTTTCTCTTTTTATAAATAAACGCTCTTGTTCTTTATGACTCTCTATCCGTTCGTTTTTATCTTGTCTTATTACACTTGGATCTGTCATTTCATTTGATTTTGTTATTGAAAAAACATTATTTTCTGCATTTGGAGAAGTTACTTGAGCGTGAGCATGACAACTTGTAAAAAAGATAATTAAGGCTATGAATGCAAAGCATATGGTTAATCGTACTACAATTTTTTTTGAAGTAGGCTCTGGAATATTATCTAGTGCATGAGATACCTTTTTTCCTGTACTGTTTCCTTTATCAAAAGCATATTCAACGGAATTAAGATATGTTTCTACAATTGAAAATTTATCATTCTTTTTTGTTACCGTATCTCTTTCTTCAATCAATTTATTTGGTCTTTTTGTTTCATAATGTATCTTATTTTTAATGGACTCTACATATCCTTCTTCTTCTTGAAGGTTAATCTCATCTAAACCTTCTTTATATTTTGTATACTTACTATTTGGTTGCATATTCAACCTCACCAGGAGCTATTACGATTCCTTCAATAATCCCTGTTGGATGCAAAACAGAACTCTTATCGAACCAGTCGCTTATTTGAACACGAATTGTTTCTCCTCGTCCAGCATTTGAAAGAGATTTTCCAAATGTTTGAATGATTAAAGAACGATTCGGAGAATAAGTTACTTTTGTTTTTTCCCCTGTATGGATTAGGATTTCTTGGGAAAGCCATTTAGGGTCTATCTCTTGTCCAACACGAATTTGATTTGAAGATTTTTTATTTTTGAAATTTAAAATTGAATTTTCTGCTTCTTTGTTACTTAAATAAAAATGATTAGGACTGCATTTAGATTCTTCTGTTGTGCATGAAAGAATATCTATATCTTTTTCATTTAAAATTGAGTTTATTGATATGTTTTGTTTAGCTGCAAGATAATATATTTTTTTCTTTTCTTTGAGTTGAATTTTCCAGGTGATTTTGTTGTTCGTATCATTTTTTATTTCAAAAATATATTCTGAGCTAAAATTATTTTTATTTTTTTTAATAGTTGAATAAATGATTTCATTAAAAGATAAATTAGGCAAATTACATTGAATGCAATGCGCTATAAAAAGATTGTCATTATTTGAATCCATTATTTTATCAATTACAATGGTATCATTTTGTTTATTTGATTTTATAATTTGAACAATAAAATCCTTTTGAATTTCAGCAATACCTTCATCCTTTGAAAGGTCTTTATATTCGACATAAACTTGTGGAGGAGAAAGTATCATCTAAATATCCTATCATTTCATTTGATTTGTTGAAGCGAGCATTTCATCGCCTGTTTTAATCACTTTACTATTTAATTCATAAGCGCGTTGCCCAACAATAAGTTGTACCATTTCTTCAACAATATTAACGTTGCTTGTTTCAAGCTCACCTTGATCTATGTTACCTAAACCATTTTCTCCAGGAATTGAAACAATGGGCTCTCCAGATGCAGGTGTTACTGTATAAAGATTTCGACCCATTGAATTGAGACCGGCTGGATTAATAAAATTAGCAAGTTGAATTTGTCCCAAATTTCTTGGCTCTTGTTCTCCGCTTACTTTAGCTGTAACAATACCATCTATACCAATATTTAAATGCAATGTATTTTGAGGAATTACAATTTCAGGAATCAAAGGTAACCCTTCTGAAGTAACAATTCTTCCATCAGCACTTCTGCGAAATGTTCCGTCTCTAGAATATCCTATTGTTCCATCAGGCAACTGAATTCGGAAAAATCCTTTTCCCATGATAGCCATGTCTGTGTCTTTATTTGTTATCTTTATCGCGCCTTCATCAAATGATTTTTCTACAGAAACGATTTTTGAACCATTTCCAATCTGAATACCGCTTGGCGCAATGACTCCTGTCGCTGTTTGTAAACCAGGGGCTCTAATATTTTGATAAAGTAAATCATGAAAATAAGCTCTACTGGCTTTAAAACCTATTGTGTTCACGTTTGCCATATTATTTGACAATGTATCAATAAGCCTCTGCTGTGAATCCATACCTGTTGCGGCTGTGTTTAAACTACGCAGCATAAAAGCCTCCTTTTTCGATCCTTCAAAAGAATTTTGAATTCTTCTTGAAGGATAATTTGTTTTAGTCTGAAAGTTATGTGAAAACATTGCAGCTATCTGAAATGCTGTAGGAAAATTTGAAGCAAGGAGACTAATGTATGTTTCAAGAACGTGCTGAAAATATAAAAAGTTTTGATGGAAATGAACTTTTCTTTCGTGTGTATACACCCGCCAAAAAAGATTTTTCAGAGTCAAAATTAGATGGGGTTGTTCTTGCCGTGCATGGATTTGGTGAACATAGTGGCAGATATCCACATGTCGCTAAAGCGGTATGTGCAAAAAATCTTGCCTTCGCTATTTTTGACATCAGAGGCCATGGAAAGTCAGGGCCATCTCGTGGTGACGCAGAAAATTTACATGCCATGGTTTTAGATGTGATATTTATGACAAATCATGTAAAACAATTGCTTGGCTTAACGAAACAAAAAAATTCATTTTTTGGATTAATGGGTCATAGTTTTGGTTCTTTACTTGTTACTTATGCAGCAGCTCATTTAGCAGATTCTTGTCCCCCCATATTTTTAAGCTCTCCTTGTTACGGGGTGAAACAATCCATCCCCGCTTGGAAGCGGTTTTTAGCGGACAAAGTAGCAAAATTCCTTCCTCAAATTGTTGCTCCCATAGGAATTCCACCAGAAAATCTTTCAAATAATGATGAAAATAATAATGCAGCGCGCGAAGATGCTCTCATATTAAAAATGATTACGGCAAGAATGGGTAATACTTTTTTGGGGGCTGTTGAAGAAAAAAAGATCATTCAAGCCATACGTTTAATAAGTGCCCCCGTTACAATTGTAGCAGCTGCAGATGACAAACTTGTTCGTTTGGAAGTGACTAAAAAGTGCGTGCCTTATTTCTCTCATAATGATAGCACTTTCAAAGTGATTCAGGGGGCTGGACATGAAATCTTCAATGAAACGGAGCAATTTCGTTCTCAAGCTCTATCTGATTTAATCCAATGGACAGAAAAAAGAAATTGAAAAAAGAAATGGAAATTAGGAAATGATCCGGATCGAAAATTTAAGCAAAGCTTATGGAAAGAAAGTACTTTTTCAAAACTCGTCATATCATTTTCCGGATGGAGAAAGAGTGGCTTTAGTAGGACCAAATGGCGCAGGAAAGTCCACTTTATTAAATATTATTTGTGCGATTGAAGAAGCAGATTCTGGTCAAATTTTAAAACCAGCAAAAGTGAATTTAGGGTATTTACCTCAGGAACCTAATGCAAACCCCAAACCAACCATTTTAGAAGAATGTGTTGATGGTGCTTTAAAATTAAAAGAATTAAAACGTCAATTAGATGATATTCTTATTGAAATGGAAACAAATTACAACGAAGAAGTTCATAAAAAATTTGAAAAAATTGAGGATGCTTTTCGTGAAGCTGGTGGCTATGCCCTTGAAGCCAGAGCAAAAGGTATTTTAGTCGGTCTTGGATTTTTAGGTTCTCAATTAAATAAACATCCCAAACAGCTTTCGGGTGGATGGCGCATGCGTCTAGAACTTGCAAGAGTTTTTTTAAACGATCCCGACTTTTTAGTATTAGATGAGCCTACAAACCACCTCGATCTTCCTAGTTTAATTTGGGTTGAAAAATTCTTACAAAGCTTTAAAGGAACACTTTTATTTGTCTCTCACGATAGAGCTTTATTAAACAGATTATCAACAATTACTTTGCATTTATTTAATGGTAAATTTACGCCATATAAAGGTAACTTTGATTCCTTTTTAGAACAGAGAGAACAACGACTTGAATTAGAAACTGCTGCTTATGAAAGACATAAAAAACGTGCTGATGAAATTCAACGTTTCGTTGATCGTTTTAAAGCAAAAGCATCTAAGGCAAAACAAGCTCAAAGTAGAATGAAAATGCTTGATCGTATGAAAGATCTTGAAGGAAGTTTTGATATTGATGATTCCGTCGATGAAATTTCATTTACCTTACCTAAGGTAACGGCTAGTGGTAAAGAAGTTCTAAAAATTGAAGCTATGAGCATTGGATATAATTCAATTCTTTCTAAGGACATTAAATTAAATGTTTTAAGAGGACAAAAAATTGCAATTATTGGACCAAACGGTATAGGAAAATCAACTTTTTTAAAGACAATTGCAAGTAAAATAAACGCTATCAATGGTGGTTTTGAATTAGGCCACAATGTTTCTTTAGCATTTTTTGCACAGGATCAATTAGATATTTTAGATGAAAAGAAAACAATTCTTGATAATGTCATGGGCATTTCAGATGATGTTGGCGAAAAAAGAGCAAGAAATTTATTAGGAAGCTTTTTATTTCGAGGTGATGATGTTTTTAAAAATGTAGGTGTGCTTTCTGGAGGAGAAAAAAGCCGTGTTGGTTTAGCTTGTTTACTTTTACAACA
>NZ_JBIPMD010000182.1:0-7052 GCF_044369315.1 Silvanigrella sp. | reverse complement strand
AAGCAAAACCCAAAAGATTGGTTACCTTGGAATTATCTTGATACTATCAACAAAATCAAAAACCACTCTCTATAAAAAATTTAATACCATTCATTGTGTTTGTAAAATGCACTTATTGGGAGGACACACCGAAAGGGTAGTCAATGGATAAATTAAAAGCAGTAAAGAAAAGATTTGGATATCATGAAAAAAAGCAATATTAGAGGAATACTTTAACTCTGGCTTGAGCTTATCAGCAATATCAAGTAAACATCAGATTCATCCAGTGACTTTATATAGCTGGAAAAGGAGTCTCTGCATGAGTGATAAAGATGAAAATTAATCTACTAGTCTAACAGATATAGAAGAAATACTTGCAGAAATTGAAAGCCTTAAAAAACGTAATAAACATTTAGAAAAAGCGGTTTCAAACTTAACAATAGATAATTCAATTTTAACAGATGCTATTGATATAATGAAAAAAAACATCCAAAAGAAAGAACTGTTTAAAAAGCAAAAGAAATCCTAAATTTAGTTAAATATAAAATATCAAGAGTTAGTAAAAATTTAAAGATATCAAGACAATCAATTTATAAAAATAAAACTAAGCTCGTCTGCATGAGAAATTATGTGAAAAAGGAAGATACTTTTTTATTATCAATAATAAAAAATATATTAGAAAATAGGCTTACGTATGGTTACAAAAAGGTAACAGCAATGGTTAATAATAAAATTCAAGAGAAGCATGGAAAAGTTAATAAAAAAAGAATATATATAATATTTAAAAATAAAGGATTACTCTTGCCTAAAACAGAAGTTCAACGAAGAGAGCATACTGGAACTGGTAAAATAATAACCTTACATTCAAACACTCGTTGGTGTTCGGATGGTTTCGAAATAAGGTTTTTTAATGATGAAAAAGTATATGTAGCATTCTCTTTAGATTGTTGAGATTGAGAAGCGATTAGCTATGTAGCATCAAAAGAAGCTTTATTAGTTAAAATATTCAATATTTAATGATTCATTCAGTAGAAAAAAGATTTAATAATTTAAAGTTACAAAGACAAATAGAATGGTTTTCAGATAGAGGGGCAATTTATCGAGATAAATCCGTACAAAATTTAGCAAGAAATTTAGGATTAAAGCCTTGTTACACTGCTCCTTATTCTCCATCAAGTAATGGAATGGCAGAAGTATTTGTTGGTACGTTTAAAAGAGATTATGTTTATGTCAATGATTGTTATTCTGCTGATTGGGTTTTAGAGCATTTAGAAGAATGGTTTTATGATTATAATCATCACGCACCACATTCTGGACTTGCAATGATGAGCCCAATACAGTATCAAAATTCACATTAATCATGTGTCAACTTAAATGGGGTCCAAAGCAGATTTAAATGCTCAGACTATTGAGAAATGTAATTATAATGGTTCTGTTGCAAAGAATTTGCTACGCGGTAACTAACTGTGTCAAATATTAAACTACATAGAGTTACCCAACTTGTAGAGTTCTCTCTGGAGTCAGAGGTAAACTCTTCATAAAGCGCCTGTTCTCAATCTAAATTTTATTCTTATACTATATTTTAAAACTATACAGCATAAATAAATTCATTTTTGAATCTTTTAAGTATAATCTATTTATAATGTTAACTTAAAAAATTTATGGAGAAAATTTTATGATTTCATTTTTTTCAAGTATCTCAGTTGCTCCAAATTGGCTTTGGATATCATTTAGTATTACAATTTTAATTTTGCTATTAATTGATCTTAGCTTATTTTCTAAGGTACATAAAAATAATAATACTAAAATTGCATTAATTGAAAGTGGTATTTGGATTGTTATTGCTCTTTGTTTCAATGTATGGTTTTCATATTTTTTTGGTTCTCAATTAGGAATTGAATTTCTTACAGGATATATAGTAGAAAAAAGTCTTAGCATTGACAATCTTTTTATTATTCTACTTATTTTTAGTTCTTTTAATATACCTTCAAAATTTCAACATAAAGTTTTATTCTATGGAATTTTAGGTGCGATAGTTATGCGTGCATTATTTATTCTTCTTGGAGCTCATTTGCTCAATTCTTTTCATTGGATTTTATACATTTTTGGTCTTATACTTGTTGTTACTGGATTTAAATTATTATTTAAATCAGATAATAAAACGAATCAAAAAGAAAATTTATCCATTCGATTATTAAAAAAAATTCTTCCTACTACAGATAATTTACATGGAGGAAAATTTTTTATTTCTGAAAATGGAATAAAAAAAGCAACTCCTCTTTTTCTTGCTCTAATTGCAATTGAAATTACAGACGTTGTTTTTGCAGTTGACTCAATTCCGGCTATTTTTGCGATAACAAATGATGCCTTTGTTGCTTTCTCATCAAATATTTTTGCTATTTTAGGATTAAGGGCTTTATATTTTGTTATAGCAGAATGGGTTCAGAAACTACGTTATTTAAAGCCAGGACTTGCTGCTATCTTGTTTTTCATAGGTACAAAAATGATTTTAATCGATATAATAAAAATTCCAAGTTGGTTTTCTTTATCGGTTATTTTTACTATATTAACAACAGCGGGATTAACATCTTGGTATGTTGCAAAAATTGAAAAAAATAAAACTTAACAGAACAAAGTCGTATTTTCATTCCTTTTAGGGTTAATAGGTTTGAATGCTAATTTTAGCTAAGTAAGTCCTTAAATTATTTCATGCGAGTCCAAATATCAATTTTTTCTTTGCCGTTAATTGACTGCATAAAATAGTTTGAATTTGTAATAAATTAAAACTATTGCATTTTTAATCAATTTAAAGACGAGAGTGTTTAATATTATATTCAATTAAAAAATTATTCATTGTGAGATTTTTATGAAAAAACTAATAAAATATATTTCAATATTATCTATTTCTAGCTTTTTACAACATAATGTTCATGCAGATGCGTATATCTTTTGCACTAAAACACCAACTTTAAATTCTAATGGGCAAAATTGGAAATGAGCATTACCCAATAATACAAATATTTCAATACTAAAACCACTTTATTTTAAAAGTGATGGATTAAAAATTGAAGGAAAGCGAGATGGTGGTGATTATGGATTAACTTCGAGACATTTTATTCCATATGATGTATTTGATAATTTATCTAAAGCACAAGAATTATGTGAAGAAATTGTACAAAAATGTATTTATGATTATGGTCAAAATTACAATGGGGTAGGTGTTTCTGGAGGTGGTAGCTTTCCATTAGGTGAGTGGGGGATTTTAAAATTTCGGTATTTTAATAATCTTGCTGGAACAGACGAATATAGTCCACCAATCCTTCATATAAGTGATTATTATTGCAGTAGTTGGAATTACCGATATTATAAAAATTCAATTAGACATCATTTTGTACTTATTATGTAAGAGAATGAATTATTTATTTGAAAATTTGAATTTCTAAATTTAATTACCCCCTCCCCCTACACACACAGTCAAAAAATTAAACACAAATTATAAAAATAAAATCATATATTTAAATCTGATATCAATTTTCACTTCTCAAAATTAGGGTTATTGCAAGAATTACCTGAAATGTTTACCAAGGTTGACCTATAACTGAATTTAAAAGGTATTTTTTCATTTTAGTTGTTTTTAATAGGGACATCCGAAAATGGGCTTTTTGAAAAATTTCTTCTTGCCACTCTGTTACTTTAATCTCTTTGGAACAGAACTCAAAATATTCAAAAAACCAAAACTCATTAATTGAAAAAAATAAGAATTCATATATGATTTTATTTTTAGTGAATCTGATTTTAATTCGTTTTAGTAATATAAGGAATATATAAATGACATATAATTCATCTGGTTATGTAAATTATTTGAAAAATCATTTAGTTCCTTTACCTGCCTTTGAAAAGGAAATTAATAATAATCAAAAATCAAAAAATATTTTAATTAATCTTAATATTTCACAAGAGGTTAAATCTTCTTCAATTAACTATAGTTTAAATACTGAAAATATAACTAGATGTTTTTTTGATGATAACCGAGGCGGGTTATGCGCAGGCTTTTCTATGCTATGGATTCTTTGTATGATAAATTCCAATGCAAAAAAGAATAAACCTCAAATTTTTTATCAAAATATATATACTATGAGCAGTAAGTTGAAACAATTAAATATTAAATTTGAAAAAAATTTAATTGAAGATATAGAAAAAATAGATATAAATTCATTTTATAAAACAATAGAGAAATTCTATAATAATACTAAAACGTTGAATAATTATAATATTGGTTATTATATTGCTAGTCCATTAGCAATGTCATTTAAAAGAGATCATAAAACTTTTATAGATCACGTCAAAAATTTAAATAATATTTCTACTATTTCCTTTATTTCAAATAAAATATTGATAATTGATATTTTTAATAAAAAATGTGACCTCTCATTTTTTTGTGATGAAATTACAAAAATAAAACAGAATCATCTTTGTGCACATATTTCAACATCAAATCATTCAATGGCAATTTTTATACAAAAAATTAATGAAAATATTGTATTTCATTTTTATGATCCAAATACCTCAAATGGTCATCAATCATTTAGTTTTTCAATTTTAGATATAAATTGGAAAAAAACTTTTAATTTTGAATTTCATAAATTAATTTTTCAGACTAAATATTTTTTGATGGATAATGATGAAGCTAAATATTTAGTTCTAAAATTATTTGATGTTGAATGTTTTTTAAAAACCCCAAAAGAAGAATTTGGAACTCAAAATTTTAATAATAACTTTATCTATTGTAATTTAAAAAATTACTTGAAGATTTCAGAAGTAATTAATATGTTTGTTTATAATGATGAAATATTTGTTTTACGTTATTTAATTAAAAATTACCCCGCTATTGATCTTAATCTGGAAAATTATTTAGGCTTTACATCATTAATTATCTCCGCTTACTGTAATAGCATATATTCTTTAAAATTTCTTTTATCATTTCCACAGATTGACCCAAATAAAACAACTTATAAAAAACATAATCCTCCTTTGCATATTGCAGTTCATAAAAATTTTTTAAATTATGTTGAAATAATTTTGAATGATTCTCGCATAGATGTAAATAAGATAAATAGAGATGGGAATACAGCGTTACATTTTGCAGCTATGCAAGGGAACTTTGAAATTTTAAAAATTTTATTATCAAAAAATAATATAGATATTTCACCAAAAAATTTCAAAGGAGAAACTCCATTAAAGATTGCTGAAAACAATAAATATGATGATATTATAAAATATATAAAAATGCGTAAATCTATTTATTATAATCATGAATTTAATAAAGTCTTTGTATTGCTCGAGAGCTTTTTACTTCAGTATAAAGAAAATGAAGGGTTCAATTCTCCTCTTAACATAGAGAAAATTGATTATAAAAATCTTTCAACTTACAGTCGAAAAAAATTAGGGATGGAAATTATTAAAACTGCCCAAGACTATAATATAACAGAGGATAAATTCATTTCATTATGTTGCAAAGTTGTCTATGCTCTTCGAGAAAAAAAATTACTTCCTTCTTTTCAAGATATGTTTAAAGGTGTTGCTATACCGGGCTTACTAAAAGCTGGTTTATATAAGGAATCTATTGAACTATTAAGAGAACCTAAAATAAATGAGTTAGAAATTATAGAATTAGCAAAAAAATTCTCATTAAATAATAAACCACCACAACATTTAATGGAGTTTATTTTCTTAATTATAAATAAAGTCATAAATAAAGGGTGCTATTGCAAAGATTTGAAAGTAACAAAGTAACACCTAGTTCTCAAATCATAATGATGGAAAGATTTTCTGTAAAAACAAATTTGTTTTTTCATAAAAAATTCATGTATAATTTGAGTTTACTGATAAAATTATAAAAAAATATTAACAATATTTCAGCATATTTAATTTTATATTTTTTCTTCTTTTTTAAAAATCTTAACTTGCTTCTGAAAAAATTTTTTAACTGAATTAAGATATTTAATATTTGTATTATAGCACATCTCTTGCCATCCTCCGTTATTTTGTATAACTTTCCATCCGAGTTCTCCTAAAAATTCTTTAGCTTCTTCGTTTCTATAAAATTACAATTCGTTCAATAATTTGCAAAATTGGTTCCGTTTCGGATTCTGCTAATTATAATACAATAATCTAAAAATAGATCTTATATGAGGCTCAATGATAAGAGGTAGTAATTTAAAAATTACTGAAGTAACTGATTTTAAAATTATAAACGATTAGATTAACTCTTTTTTGTAAAAATAGTTAAAGATCACATTTAATAAATTCAGCTATTTCTGCCATTTTCATAAGTATGCATACATTTATTAAAATCTCTTTTAGGGAAATCAATATTTCTACAAAATTCATTTGTACTAATATTTTGTTTCTTTTAAATAATTGTTAACTTCTTTAATTAGTATTTCTTTATCAGTTATACGTTCTACAAGTTCAAATTTTTTTTCGGACATATTATTTCTTTCATATTATATAATTCATATTTAATGTTGATTCATTTTATGTAATCCATAAATTTTTTTCAAATTATTCATTTCTCTCTTTAGGTTCATCTTTAGTAGAAAGATTTTGATTTTCTGATTCATCAAAAACTATTGGTTGCGCAAACGCATTTAGCATCCATTTAAATATTTCCATTAGGTTATCTTTTAGTTTTTCAGGATTCGTTTCGTTAATATAAATCATAGAATTTGAAGGATTGGCTGTATAACTTATTTTTGGATAATAGCATTCATGAACAGCTAAACGTAATTCATTAACAGAATAAACTAGTCTATAATTCCAACGAGAACTTAATTTATCATAAAATTTCTTTTTTTCTTCTATAGATATTTCACTTAATGACTCTAAAAACATTTTCTTTTCATAAGTAATCTGTTTCTTATTATCTATATCATATAAAAGACATCCTGGTATGATCCCCGAAAAGTGGACTATTAAATTTCATAATTTTCTTCATATTCTAAAGGTGCATGATAATCAAGGGCAGAATGAGCACGAATTCGATTATAAAACACCTCTATATATTCTATGAC
>NZ_JBIPMD010000181.1:0-7082 GCF_044369315.1 Silvanigrella sp. | reverse complement strand
ACATTTTAAAAGTTTTTATATAAAATTTTAGTGAATTACAATGAATTTAAAAATCGTTTTGAATCTAAACTCTCCTGACATTAGCATCCATTAGAATTTTATTGTATCCCTAAAATGAGGTTCTGTTATTATTTAAGGTAGAATCATGTTCAAAAGAAAAATCTGAAAAACACAAAGGAACTCTCCTTGAAAGAAGAAAATAGCCCAAAAAATAGAGCTATGTCTCTTATTCGCACTATTAGCAGCACAGCAATTCGTGCAGGTAACGAAGCTCTTAAAAGAAAATTAAATAAAAATATAGAAGAGACAGACTCTTTTATGAGTGAAGCTGCTCTGAGACTTGTAAAAGGGTTAGATGAATTAAAAGGCGCGGCCATGAAAGTTGGACAGCTTTTAAGCATGGTTGACGATAATATCCTTCCTCCAGGCTGGAAAGATGCCTTAGGTAAATTACAATCTCAAGCAACATCAAAAAATTGGAGTTTTATAGAACCCATTCTTTTAAAAGAATTTGGAAATTTAGATGGATTTTCTCATATTGAAAAAACAGCAGTACATGCTGCCAGTATTGGTCAAGTTCATAAAGCCACTCTAAAAGATGGAACAGATGTTGCTATTAAAGTGCAATACCCTGATCTTGAAAAAAGTGTAAAATCTGATCTTCAAAACATGAAAAAAATTGTTAAAATTGCAAATCTCATGCCAAATATGGCAAATTATGATCAAATATTTGAAGCTGTAGAAATGCTTTTTATTCAAGAATTGGATTTCAAGCGTGAAAAAAATTATTACGATATTTACAGAGAAAAATTTAAATTAAATAATCAAATTATCGTTCCAAAAACCTTTGATGAATATTCAACAAAAAATGTTTTAACGACTGAATGGATTGAAGCCATAAGTTTACAGGAATGGTTAAATAAATATTCAAAAATAATGCATACAGATCCTGAATTTATTAAAAAAAGAGATAATTTAGGAAATATCTTACTTGAACTTGTTTTTACAGAAATATTTCATTTTAAACATATTCAATCCGATCCCAATCCCGCTAACTTTTTAGTAACAGATAATGGAGAGTTGGTACTTTTAGATTTTGGCGCTACTCAAGAATTAAGTGACGAATTAATAGAAAATTATTCAAAATTAACTCTATCCGCTGTTCAAAAAAATCAGATTGAACTTATAAAAACAGCTAAAAAAATGGGCTTTTTAAATAGACATGATTCTCCCGAAGCGAAAGAAAGCTTTATAAAAATGATGAACATCGCAATTGAACCTTTTATTGGTGAAAACTATTCTTGGAAAGATTGCCATCAGTTAAAAAGGACAAATATGGAATCCATTCATTTTATGAGGCATACAAAATTTAGGGCGCCTACACCAGAAATCATATTTATAAATAGACGCCTGGGCGGAAATCTGCTTATAATGGAAAGTTTGGGGGCTACTGTTTTTGCTAAAGACATTTTATATCGAATTTTAGATAAAAAAGAGATTTAATTATGCTAATTTTAAAACGTCATTTTTCATTTTGCGCTAGTCATCGTTTATACAATCCAAACTTTAGTGATGAAAAAAATAAACTTATTTTTGGGAAATGCTCCGGTAAAAATGGGCATGGTCATAATTATAAATTAGAAGTTTCAATTAAAGGCAATATTGATCCTGAAACGGGTATGATGTTCAATTTGCAAAAATTAAAAGATATTGTAAATGAATCTATTATTAATGATGTAGATCACAAGCATTTAAATTTTGATGTCCCATGGCTTCAGGGAAAAATTCCAACTACAGAAATCTTTGTAGAATGCATATGGGAACGATTAGAAGAAAAATTAGCTTTTGAAAAAATAGATAATATTCAATTACAATCTATTACAGTTTGGGAAACAGAAAATAATATCGTAACTAAAACTAGAGATTAAAAGTTTCTTTATGCAACTTTATTTGTTTCATTTCTTGTTTTAATCCATTTAATAATAATTGGAATAAAAGAAACAATAATAACTCCAATAATTAAATAATGAATATAATCGTTTATTTTATCTCCAAAAACTCTTCCTAAATAAAAACCACCCAGTAACATACTCCAAACCCATAAAAAACCACCAATAACATTGAACATTGCAAACCTAAAATAATTCATTTCAGCAGCTCCTGCTACTGTTGGTGCAAATGTTCTTATAATAGGGATAAATCTTGCAATAATTATTGTTTTACCTCCATGTTTTTCATAAAATTCATGGGCTGCAATTAAATGTTTTTTTCTAAAAAAGAAAGAATCTTCTTTTTTATACAACTTCGGTCCTAATTTTCGACCAATATAAAATCCAACAGCATCACCAACGATAGCAGCTACAGTTAAAGTACTAATTAAAAATAAAATATTCATGTCTCCCTTTGCAGCAAATAGCCCCGCTGCAATTAATAAAGAGTCACCTGGTAAAAAAAAGCCAATTAGTAACCCCGTTTCTGCAAAAACAATAAGAATTAATCCCGTATACCCAACTACTTGAATTAATTTAATAGGGTCTTTTAAAACTGAAAAAAGAAATTGAAGAATTGTATTTATAATGTCCATTAAAATTTGCTCCAAAAAATAAAAAAGAAACAACAAATTTTATACGTAACTTTTATTAAAAGCAAATTTAGAAATAAAAAGTTTGGATTTACAAAATTGGTTTTAAATAATTATATTCAGAAATAAAATCCCAAGATGCTCCAATACTAAATTCTATCCAGCCAGAAGTAAATCGTTTGAGTCCAACATCAAACACCAATTCTTTAGGAAGTGCAGCAAAAGGTCGAATATTTCCTTTTAAACTCCAAACGGGAGCCTGTTGTGCAAAATCAATCAATGAAAGTCCAGCTATAATATTATAATTTCCAAAAGAGGGTACTTTATCTTCCCACATTGCATTTGCAAATATAGCAGGATGAGTTAATGTTATTGATGGAGTACAATTACAACCAAAATTAATATTTCCATCCATATATTCTAAAGACCCACCTATAGAAAAGGAGTCATTCTGGGTAGTATGAACAATAGTATCGTAAAATGTGGCTCCTAAATAAAATGAATTTCCTGAAAGGTCATTTCCAGAAAAATAAGAAAACTGAGCATAAGGTAATAATTTAAATTCAATTTTAGAATCTAAATCAATATAACTTGAAGCGGTAATTTTATTTAATAATGTATTTGGAAATGAAGAGTGACTACTATTAATGGTACCAATTGTAATCCCAGAACCTACGAGAGCGGAATAGGGAACCCAAGTTTCAGGTTTATTTATAATAGATCTTTTATAAGTAACAACAGGAATATTGGGGGCGTTTTCTTCTTTAGGAGTAATTTGATAAGGTAAGCCTTGTCTTTCTGTATTTGTTTTATTATTTAATTGTGTTTCCTTACCCTGAGCCATTTTTATATTATTTTTACTTTCATTTTCAAAAATAACAGGAGGAATAATAGAACGCGCTGCTTCAGGAGTCTCTTTTTCAGAGATTGGATTTCCAAAACCAATCTCTGCTGCACCTAGTATGGGCGCTGTGTCTGGATTATATGGCTCTCTCCAACCTTCTTTATAATTATTTTTTGTCTGTCTCCACACTAACATGGAAACATCATTTGTTCCTAAAAGTTTTAATGCCTGCTCAAATGCCAATCGATCGGAAGCTACAATTTGGCAAAGGGAACTGCCTTGTCTTGATTCCATAACTTTTAATTCATGAATGGGAATTCTTTGTGACCTTAAAAATTCACCTGTTTGAGGATGAAAGCTTGTTAATATAATAAAACCTGCAAATAATTTTTCCCCTCTAACAATTCCTCTTTCTAATCCAAAATCTATCGTTAATAAGTTTTCTCTGATATATGTAATTTTTCCATCATGTCCCATCGTATTTATAAGTCTTGCTAAAGCTTGAGAAAATGAATTTTTAATTTTTTCTTCACTTGCTTGGGGCTCTAAAGTAATATCTTCTCTTGCCCAAACAGAAGAATTTATACCAGGACCTTTTAATACCACTCTTACTAAAGTTTGATCAGGTGCAAAATAAACAGAAGGCTTGATCCAAGCTTCAATATTGTAATCATTTTCAAGTCTTCTCTTTAATTTTTCAATTTTTTGTAAATTATTAAAATTTTCTTGATTTCCTGATAAGGGAATTAATTTTACAAATTCTGTGAGGGATAAATTCCAAAATCTGCCTGTATTCTTAATTTCATCAACGACATCTTCTGCTAGCATTCTTTGAATATCTTGTTCATTAAATGGAAAAGCAGGAACTCCATACAACAACCTATCCTGTTTCCTCATAAAAATTCTAAATTTATCTATATTTGTTTCTATTAAATCAATCGCAACTCTTCTTACGGGTGGTAAAATAAAAGTATCACCCTGAGTTTTTGGTGATATTGCTGATGGATTTTCCAAACTGTAAACATAATTAATACATGATAATAATATAAGGATCAAAAATATTTTTTTGACAACTTTTCTGATTCTCACTTAAAGACTCCCTAATTCATTCAATTGTATGTTACTTTTTAAGAGAAATAGAAGCTCCAGCAATTTGACATAGGGCTGCAATTTTTAGACAAAAGAAAAAGGTTTGATGAAATAGGCTCATCTTAATTAGATAGGAGATGTTTTGATTCTTAAGACACTAAAAATAATTATAAAAATTATTAAATTAATTGTTACTTTTATTTTAAGCATAATTTTTTTAATTTTATCAACATTTTTAATTACAAATATTATTATGTTTGTGAATTCAAGAAATCACACCAATCTCGATCAACCAAAAGAATACGCCATTGTTTTAGGTGCAAGCGTTCATGGGGATTCTTTATCTGGTGTCTTAAAAGCACGAATGGAAACAGCAATAAATTTGTATAATAAGAAGTTAGTTAAAAATATATTAATGAGTGGCGATGGTACCGATAGTTATTACAATGAAACAGCCGCAATGAAAAATTTTGCTCTAAAAAGTGGGATTCCAGAAGAAGCCTTAGTGACAGATGAAAAGGGTTATAATACTTACGCAACTATATTAAGATCTAAAGAAGTTTTTAATATTAAAAGTGCTTACATTATTTCACAAAATTTTCATTTAACAAGATCGGTTTGGATTGCAAGAGAAATAGGAATTAATGCGGAAGGTGTGAGTGCTGGAGAAATGAAAGATGTTTGGTATTATTCTATTAGAGAGTTCTTTGCACGTACAAAAGATTATTTTCAAGTAATATTCAAAGTAACTCCATATGATGAAAAGAATTTTTTATTTTAAAAATTAATTTCGAATATTACAATGTGCTTTGTAAGGCAAAGCGGAAGAGTCAAATAAATCAAGTCTAATTTCTTCTAAATTGCAAAGACCATCAAAAATACCTATTGGTAAATATAAAATATTATTATTATCCAAATTCAATATGGAAAGACTTTTTTAATTTTTAAATAAATCTGCTGGTAAAGTTTTTAATTGGTTTTTTGAAAGGGATAAGTATGTTAATTTTGTATGATCTTTAAAGGATTCAGATGGAATACTAATTATTTTATTTGAGTCCAATTCAATGCTTATCAATTTGTTTAATTTTTTAATATCAGAGGGAAAAGCAACAAGTTGATTATTGGATAATTCCATAGATGATAAATTTTTTAAATTTGCGAACAAACCATCCGGTATATTATTTAATTTATTATTACATAAACTAAGCCAATATAAGCTTTCTAATTGATCAAATAAACCCAATGGGAGATTGTTAATCTCGTTTTCCATTAACCATAACCAGGTTAAACGTGATAATTTATCAAGGATTCCCAATGGAAGTGTTTTAATTTTATTATTTTTTAAAATTAAATATTTTAAATTTGTAAACTTATCTAATATTCCTAATGGTAATTGAGAAATTTCATTACCGTCTAAATTTAAAATTTTTAAGTTTATAAATCCTGAAAATGGGCTAAGGTCACTTATTTTTTTTCTTAGAAATTGAAAATCAAATATCTTTTCAGGATCTATTATGCACGTATCCGAAATAATCCTAGCAGTTTTATAAGCCTCAGAATTTGGATTTGATTGATTACACCAATAAGAAAAGGTATAATTCAAAAGTACATTGAAGTCTCCTACTTTTTTTCTTTCGGAATTAAAAATGCTATAACGACAATTTAATGCTGAATTTAAATTGATATTGCTAGGTAATGCAATAATTTTATTTTCTACTATTGTAAAACGTAACTTGTTACATTCTTCATTTTGATCTAGTTCTGCATCGATATTAAAACGTGGTCTACTAACATAAGTTTGAAAATTTTTATTTATTGTAATTTGTAAAGGGATATAAAAATCTATCAGTTGCTCGAGGTATCCTGTCACACCCCCATAAGTTAAATCTCCATTTAAGTTTTGAGCAATTTTTGCTTTAGTTATTCCTGGAGTTTCTTCAATTAGAAAAATATTTGAATCATATTTTTCTAATTGAAGAAACTGTTTCGGTATCCCCTTGAGATGCAATTGCTGTGTTTACAACACAAACTAAAGTCAAAAAAAGAAAAGTTTTTTTTATGATAAATCCAATTAAACATATGTTTTCTCCTGTTTAATAAGCACATTCGGTTCATTATAAAAAAGATAAGTACAAAATAATTCTTCCCATGAGAGTATGATATAAGGCTAATTTTATGTGATTAATGTTATTAACTAAAATTTATGGGAGAATTATATAAAGAGTAGCAAAAACTACCAAACAAATTTTATTTATTTTTATTTTTATTTTCAATTAAAATAAAATATTTATTTTTATTTTTTTATAAATAAATTCAAATAATGGAGAAATTTTCATAAGAAAAATTTTTACGCTATTGAAGAGACATATGCAAAATAAGGTGTCATTCTCATAAAAATAAAGGACTTTTAATCAATTAAAGTAAAAATTATTTTAATCCATTCCGCATAATTGTCATTAAACATTAAATATTTCCAAAAGATCACCATAGCACCTCATAAACAAACTTGCTTTTTCTTTTCTATTTTAATTACAAATTCTTTTTTAAATAATATCTTTTGTGTTGTTT
>NZ_JBIPMD010000180.1:0-7123 GCF_044369315.1 Silvanigrella sp. | reverse complement strand
CAATGGCTTCAATTAATTTGTTACCTTATTAATCGCACTGCTTACTTCCACGCTGATGGCTAATCTTTACGTGGGTGAGATTCGCACTCACTGGTTCTTACGCACTTATCTTGGCGCACCATAAAAATTTCCCTTTGCTCTATTAATGAAATTTAACAATCGCTGTAATAATTGCTGTAATAATAAGGTTAATAAGTGCAATTGGAAGAAGGTAAATCCAACCTAATTTCATGAGTTGATCATAGCGAAAACGAGGAATGGTAAATCTAACTTGAACAAATATCCACATTAACAAAATTACTTTTGTTAATAATACGATAATACCAAGTGGCAATAAAACCCATCTAGCTAAAACTTCACCAACTTGAGGAGTTAATATTTCAAGGAGATAATGTTGAGAAAGCCATGGTAACTCATACCCACCAAAAAATAAGGAAACAGTTAATACACACATTACAAACATCATGGAATATTCGCCAAGAAAAAATAAAGACCAGCGCATTGCTCCATATTCAGTTAAGAAACCAGCAACAAGCTCTCCTTCACTTTCAGCTAAGTCAAATGGGAGACGATTTGTTTCAGCGAATATAGTAACAATAAAAACAAAAAATGAAATAGGGGCATGAATGAATCCCCAATTTGGCAAAAATCCCCAAAGTATTTCTGATTGTTTTGTGATCATTGTTTGTAAATCTAGCGTACCCCAAATAAACACAAGTGGGATAATACTTAATCCCATAGCAACTTCATAACTTACCATTTGTGCAGAAGCACGAAGTCCGCCTAATAATGAATACTTATTATTTGAAGACCATCCAGCTAAAGTAACACCATAAACAGCTAATGAAGAAAGAGCGAAAATTAGAAGAAATCCTGAATTTAAATTCACTGCTTGTAAATTTATAATTTGGTTATTTACAACAACGTGACTTCCCCATGGAATAGCTACCGTAACAGCTAATCCTGTTGCTACAGGAACAACCGGAGCAAGAACATAAAATACTTTGTGTACATAAGGTGGTACAAAATCTTCTTTAAATAAAAGTTTTATTGCATCTGCAATAGGTTGTCCTAAACCTAATAAACGGAATTGAAAAAATCCCACACGATTAGGACCCAATCGCCTTTGAATAATGGCGCATTGACGGCGTTCAACCCAACTCATTATGGGAGCAACTTGAGCACCAACTGCTATGCCAAGAAGCATAAGAAGAATAGTACTGATAATTTGAGTAAAACTAATTTCTATCATTCCCAATCTCCTTAATCCCAGCGAAGAGCGCCGCGTTTAAGCACGTAAATATAGCCAATTGATAAAGTTGCAATAAAAATACCAACTTCAACAATTCCAAACCATCCTAAATAATCAAACGCAGTTGACCAAAGGTACATAAATATTGTTTCAATATCAAAAAGAATAAATAATATTGCTGTTAAATAAAATTTAATAGAAAAGCGGTTTTCAGCAGAACTTGTAACCGGCAAACCACATTCATAAACTTCTAGTTTACTTGAATTTGGTTTTTTAGGACCAAGAAAGAGTGATACGCCACTGACACCAAGACCAAGTGCAAGCCCAAAAATTAATATGAGCAATATTGGCAAATATGGATTCATGCCAACATAATAAACGGATTGCTCCATATACAAGTTCCTCCTCAACGAGTTCCACTAACTCATATTCATGAATGCGACAAGAGTACGATTAAGTTAATCTGGAAGAATATTCTTCCCGTAAAAGTGCAATGCGGTAAACAAGGGAAGCGCATAATCGTGATGTCATCTCAAGAGTATCCCTTGCTGGGCAAAGTTCTGCAATGTCCATAACACGACATGTTTGGGATTTGGCAATAAATGTAATTGATTGAGCAAGATCTTTTATTTGAACACCAAAAGGAGTTGATGCACTTGTACCGGGAGCTATAGATTGATCAAATACATCTAAACATAATGAAATATGAACACTGCCTTTTATTCTATCAAATCCTAAAGCAGCACATTCATCTAAATGATCTCGAATATGTTCAAGTGGGGTTTGTGCATGTCCATGAGCAATATCTCTCCATACATTTAATAATGCTAAATATTCTACTGTTTGAATTTGATTTTGATTTGCAAATAAAGTCAATGATTGAGGATTTCTATCTCTTTGAATTCCTATTTCAAGCAATCCTTTTCCACCAATTATATTTGTATTTAAATCTTTCATAATACGATAAAATGCTGTTCCACTATTTATAATTCCGTTATCATCAGGCCTTAAATCAAAATGCGCATCAAAATTTACAATTGGAATAATTTCATTTTTCCGAGATGAAACATGCCCCTTGTAACTGCCATAAGTAAAATCATGACCACCACCAATTACAAAAATCATTTTTGCATCATGATCAAGAAAATACTCAACAACGGATGCTAATCTTTCATGTGTTTCTTTAATAGTATCTGCTAAAATAATATTTCCAGCATCAAAAAAAGATTCAGAAAAAAAAGTAGATTTATCTCTATTATCTAAGTGCGGAGGAAATGGTTTATGAGTACTTGGATTAAACTTTCGAATACATGTATCATATAGTTTATAAAAACAATTACGAAAAGAATCGGGGCCTTCTTTTGCTCCTGGATTTCCACCATTCGCAATAACCCCCCTGTCATCAGGAACACCGATAAAAATATATTTATTTTTTAATAAATTACTTTTAATTTTTGTATTTTTAAGAAGTGAAGAAATATTAGAAATACCTAAACCAATTGTTTCTTTTTTATTAGATATTTTAATTTTAGAAGGTTCTAAAAACTGCAGTACAGATGTTGCCATAGGTAAATCCAAATTACGTTAGGGTAAGAAAATAAGTAAGAAGTAATTTTGCCTATTGTAGTCGTTTTTTCAAGCAATATAAAATCTATTATTTATTTTAAAAATGGATTTTGTTAAATCATAGAGCGCATAACCAGAATATTATATATATCCCACTAATTTAACATGATTCATTTGCGTTTATTTGCATTTTATGACAACTAAGTAAACTGAATTTTAATAATTCATATTTTATATTTTTTTATAAAAATATTTATTAAATTTTAGCATAGAACATTTGAAGGAGAATTAAGGAATGAATCTTCATAAAACAAATTCAAAAATTTGGGACAATAATCCCTTTTGGGGACTAGGATTTGAGTTTGACCCCCAATGGCATTTAACTGATGAACAAAAAAACATACAAAAAAAATTGATAGAATTATGCCAAACTACCTTGCGAACAAACGCAATAGAAAGCGATAAAAACTTAATTTTTCCTAGAAAAAATTTTGAAGCTTTAGCTAGTTTAGGATTGCTAGGATTAATTATTCCTAAAGAATTTGGTGGCCTTGGTGAAAGTCATGTTTGCGCTGCTATGGTTGTTGAGACCATAGCACGATACGGATGCGCCAGCACGGCTATGTGTTACGTTATGCATATCTCTGCTTTAAGCGCTATTTTATTAAGGCATCATGAAAATCCATTCTTTAAAAGCTTGTTACCCAAAATAAATAATGAAGTATTAATTGGGACTATTGCTTATTCTGATCCACAAACAGGCAGTCATGCCTGGTTCCCTCTTTCTTCAAAATCAGAAGAAACAGAAAAAGGATGGAAAGTCTTTAAAAAAGCTTCATGGGTAACATCTGGAGGATTCGCAGATTGGTATCTTGTCCAAACAACAAGCCCTAATTTTAATGGCGATTACTCAAATCTATCTTGTTACTTATTATTTAAAGATGAAATAAAAACGGGGGCATCAACCTGGGATGGAATGGGAATGAGAGGAAATCAATCAGGTCCTCTAGAAATTGATGGAGTAGAAATTCCAAAAGATCGATTAATTGGCAAAACAGGTGAAGCAAATAAAACAAATAATGAATCCCCAGATATCTTTTTTCTTATGTGTTCTTCTGCATGTTGGAATGGAGTTGCAATGGGAATGATCGACATTGCAGTTAATCATACAACTAAAAAAAGGCATGATGATGTCGGCTTAAGAATTGCGGATTATCCTACTATTCAAGATTATGTTGGCGAGTCAATTGCAGATACAAATACTTGTCGTGCCTTTAATTTTCAGATTGCCGAAGCTCTAGACAAATTAACAAATAATTGCGACTGGGAAATTTATAAACAAGAAAATCATTATCCAAAATCAGAAAAAATGTCTTGGTTATGGCAATTAAAACTTTCTTGTTCAAAAAACGTAACATATCTTTCAGATAAAATGTTACATACTTGTGGAGGAACAGGATACAAACCCGCTTTAGGAATTGAAAGATACTTAAGAGATGCAAAAGCAGGATGGGTTATGGCTCCGACAAATGAAGTATTAAAACAATTAATTGGAAAATTAGCACTTCTTGGCCCTGATTCTCTTGATGCTTGGAATAACAAAGTAAATGAACGCGTTTTAAACAACGAGATTAAAAAAATGGATAAAGTGAAATTAAGAGAACTTGGTGAATCATTAATAAAAAAATCTGAAGAAAAATAATATTAAAGTAACTATTTATTATAATGATGAATAACTTAAATTTCAAAATTTGAACTAAAATAGCCCTCCATTTATGAATAGTATTAAGAAAATACAAATAAATTGAATTAAACATTTGCAATTATTTATTTTTTATGACATTTTAATGAATGAATTCGAAAAAATTGTTACTTAGACTCTTCTAAAATTTTAATAATAAAAATTTTCAATTTATAATAATAGGAGTTTTTTTTTATGAGTTTTCAAAATAATGAAAATAAAAAATGGGGTAATGAGAATTTTTGGGGTTTGTCATATGATTTCGATCCTCAATGGGATCTCACTTTAGAACAAAAAATAATTCAAACAAAATTAATTCAATTATGTGAATCAACTCTTAGAAAAAATGCGATTGAAAGCGACCGGAATTTAATCTATCCTAGAAAAAACTTTGAAGCTCTTGCATCTATTGGTTTGCTTGGACTTATTATTCCAAAAGAATTTGGCGGTATGGGAGAAAACCATACTTGCGCAACAATGGTTGTTGAAACTATTGCAAGATATGGATGTGCTAGTACTGCAATGTGTTACGTTATGCATATTGCGGCATTGAGCGCAATTTTATTAAGACATCATAATAATGCCTGCATTAAAAATTTATTATCAAAAATAAATAATGAAGTATTAATTGGAACTGTTTCCTATTCAGATCCCGAAACAGGTTCTCATTTTTGGTATCACTTATCTTCAAAATGCGAAAAAACAGATAATGGTTGGCAAATATATAAAAAATCTTCTTGGACAACCTCAGGAGGTTTTGCCGACTGGTACGTTACTCAAACAACGAGTCCTGATTTCAAAGGTGACTACTCTGACTTGTCTTGTTTTTTAATATGGAAAAATGAAGTTAAAACAAACCCAGCCACATGGGATGGTTTGGGTTTAAGAGGAAATCAATCTGGTCCATTAGAAATAAATGGAGTTGAAATTTCTAAAGATCGGATGATAGGTCCTAAAGGTGATGGAGCTCGATCAAATGATGAAGCTGTTGATCCTTTCTTTTTATTATGTTCTTCGGCCTGCTGGAACGGGATTGCTATGGGAATGATTGATATTGCAAAAAATCATACCACAAAAAAGAAACATAATGATGTTGGAATGAGAGTTGCAGATTATCCTACCATTCAGGATTATATAGGAGAATGCATTATAGAAACAAATGCATCTCGTTCCTTTAATTTTCACCAAGCAAAAGCATTAGATCAAAAAACAGAAAACTGTGATTGGTCCATTCACAATGACATTCAAATTCTCCCTCGTACTCAAATGTTACATTGGCTATGGCAATTAAAATTTTCTTGCGCAAAAAATGTTGCTAAGGTATCGGATAAAATGCTTCATACTTGTGGTGGCACTGGGTACAAACCAGAGCTTGGAATAGAAAGATATCTAAGAGATACAAAAGCAGGATGGGTCATGGGACCCACTAACGAAGTTCTACGTCAATTAGTTGGTAAATATGCTTTATTTGGAATAGAATCTTTAGATTATTGGAATCAAAATATTAATGAAAGAGTTATATATAATGAAATTAAAAAAATGGATAATAAAACAAAAAAAGAATTTGCAGAAAAAATACTAAAAGAAATATCTTAATTTTGAAAAAGGTTAGATTTTAATGACAAAAATTTTTTTTGATAAATTTTCAAGAACTCCTGATTATTCATCAAATATCATAGAAATTGATAATATTGAATCTAATTATTTAATTATAAAAATGACAAGACCAGACAAATTTTTTTTTGAATCTGGTCAACATATACCCATTTTTATGAAAGATAGTCAGGGAGAATTTCAATTTTGTTACTCAATTGCAAGCTCTGCAAAAAATAAAAATTATTTAGAATTATGTGTTCAAATTACGGGTGAAGGAAGAGGAGTTAAGTTCTGGAAAAATTTAACTCTTGATGATAATATTTACTTTGATAAAGCTAAAGGTAATTTTAAAATAACAAATTTAAATGTACCTATTTTTCTTTTTGCTGGTGGTTCTGGAATTTCTCCTGTTCGATCTATACTTTTAGATATCTTTGAAAGTGATCTTGAATTAAAAAATAATATTCATCTTATTTATGCTTGCAAAAAAGCGGAGGCTTTTTCTTTTGAAAATGAACTTATTCAACTTTCTAAAAAACATGCTTCACTTTTAAAAGTCCATTTTATTGCGGAAGAAGGAAATTTTTCTAATAAACAAAAAGGAAATATTTTATTAGGAATAGAAAATATATTAAATGAAATGTCAATTAGCTCTCATTTTTATATTTGTGGTTCACCTGGAATGGTTAATGCTGTCTGGAATAATTTATTAGATAAAAATATTTCTCCTTCAAATATATTTAAAGAATTTTAAAATATTTATATTAATTTCATTTTATAACTAAAGTTACATTGACAAAATAGCTCATTTCATAGTTCAATCAAAACCGAACAGACCTGTTACGTGTCCTCCCAATAAGTGATTTTTACAAAGCATAAATCCAGAATTAAATCTCCTTTTGAGGAGGAGATTTAAATGGAGATGGAAAATAGACTTTTAAAATTGTCAGAGCAAGTTGCTTTTGAAA
>NZ_JBIPMD010000178.1:0-7221 GCF_044369315.1 Silvanigrella sp. | reverse complement strand
CTTGTTCTGACAATTTTAAAATTCTATTTTCCATCTCCATTTAAATCTCCTCCTCAAAAGGAGATTTAATTCTGGATTTATGCTTTGTAAAAATCACTTATTGGGAGGACACCTTCAGGTCTGCCAGAAATTTTAGTATTAGCAAAAGATAAAAATGATTATAATGCAAAATTACTTTTTTATGATTTGTTTTTTGAAGTAATAAAAAATAATATTTTAAAAATTTTGCTTGATAATGAATATGACTATATTGTATTTCCTACATTAAGAAAAGAACGTATCCTTGAATCAAGTTGGCATCCTACAGAATTTTTTGAAAGCATTTTTAAATCAATTCAAGCTGAAAATGGAGCTCTTAAATATAAAATAATAAGGCCAATATTATTAAATAAGTCTTTAAAGCAGGCTCTTATACCTTCAAAAAAAAGATCTGCATTTTCAAATGAGTTTAAAAATCAAAAAATTTTTTTAGATAAAAATCAAATAGAAAATTTTGATAATAATAATAGTTCAAAAATTTTGTTATTAGATGATGTATTAACAACTGGTAAAACATCATCTAATAACAAAAAAAAGATAGCAGAATATTTGAAAAGTGATAATTGGGATCTATTAACCATATTCCGGTCTATTCAAAATCCAAAGGCTTAAAATTGAACTTTTAAATAGCAATAAATAGGGAGCAGGGAGTCTGAAAATCATTTAAGTGTTTAAAAAACATTTAAATTCATTGTTTTTAAGGTTCTATTGCTCCGATATTAGGCAAATTTTACCCACTAGGGAGAAGTATATTAGCCTAAAAAACAAGCAAATATGCTTTGTAACCAATAATTAATAAATTACTTTAATATGTGTATCATATATAAATAATGATTATTTTTTATTTTGTTACCACAACATTTTTTTGGCAGGACTGTTTTTTTTCTTTCATGCTGAAATTTGATTTGATAGGTTAGAATGAATGGAGCTTAAGTCTCTAATTAATTAGTTCATATTTATTTTAGCTCTTTTTTTTATTATAAATACAGGTATATTTGATGAGAATTTTAAAAATTTCGGTAAAAATTGTATTACTTTTCTTTGTTTTTGTTGGTTGTACCACTACAAAAAAGGATAAGAGTACGAATTCTAAAATTTTTAGTAATTATTCATTTTACCAAAGAGGATTAGCCTCATTTTATGATTACAAATGGGCAGGTAGAAAAACGGCAAGTGGTGATAAATTTGATCCTAATAAGTTAACAGCAGCAAGTAAAACACTTCCTTTTAAATCAATTGTTATGGTTAAAGATGTAAGAACAGGAAAATCTGTATTTGTTGAGATTAATGATCGAGGCCCCTACGTTGAAGATAGAGTGATAGATCTCAGTGCAGCAGCAGCTAAAAAATTAGGTATTACAAAAAAGGGAATTGCTAAAGTAGATATTTATATTGTAAGTAATTGAAATGAATTTATTTATTTTTCTTAAAAAGTAAAATTTTCTCCTAAATAAACTTGTTTTACTTTTTCATTTGTGGCGACTTCGTCTGGTAAACCTTCCGCAAGTATTTTTCCTCCAGCTAAAATATAGGCTCGACTACATAATGATAGAGTTTCTCTTACATTATGGTCAGTAATTAAAACCCCTAAATTTTCTTCTGCGACAAGTTTTTTAATAAGTTCTTGAATTTCAGCAACAGTAACAGGATCTATCCCTGCAAAAGGTTCATCTAATAATAAAAATCGAGGAGAAATAACAAGGGTTCTTGCAATTTCTAGACGTCTTCGTTCACCACCTGAAAGACTTATTCCTAAACTTTTTCTAATATGACCAATACCAAATTGATCAATTAATTTTTCAAGTAATTGAGACCGCTTGTTTCTTGGAACTCCCCAAACTTCCATAATAGCTCTTAAATTGTCTTCCACAGTAAGTTTTCTAAAAACACTTGAATTTTGTGGAAGGTATCCAATACCCATACGAGCTCTTTTATGAATAGGAAGTTCTGTTATATTATTTCCATCAATAGTTACTTCTCCTGAGCTTGGTTTTAATAAGCCAACAGTCATGTAAAAGCTTGTTGTTTTTCCAGCTCCATTTGGCCCTAGTAAACCAACAACTTCGCCACTATTTACAAAAAAAGAAACATTATCCACTACCGTACGTGTGCCAAATTTACGAATTAAATTTGAGGAAGTGAGTTGGTTTTCTTTCATTTTTGGACCTTATCTTTTGATGTTTTTGATACTGTATTGCTTTTACCCATATTTGAAGTGGAGCGTGGATCAATTGTTCCATGGGGTTCTTTTAAATTGATATCACCTGTTTCAAGATTGATTTCTATATATTCAGCATTAATAAACTCTTGCTCTTTCCAAACCTTTGCTTTTCCTTTTAAGATCATAATTCTTTTAGGGACTAAAAACTCAATTTCATTCGCATTGGCTTTGATTTCAGGAGCATTAGGAGAACTCTTTTTTAAGATATGAACATTTCCAGTAGCAATTGCTTTTTGAATAGAACGGGAACCCGAAGTAAAACTTTTTCCAGGATTGCCTATCAATTTTGCTTTGTCAGATGTTAACTTAGTATCATCTTGTATAAGAACGACATTTCCTACAAGATTTAATATTCCTGTTTTTAGAGACCCATCTGCCGTATTACCATCAAAATAAACTGGGGCATTGCTGTTGTGTTTAGCAAATTCGTTGCTCGAGGAATTATCTTGGGTTGTAGGACTTTTTTTAGATGAGTTTTCTTTTGTTTTTTTATCAATTTCATTTTTATTTCTTACCGTATTACTGGAATCTGTCTGTTCGGAATGTTTCGTTGTTTGAGAGTTAAAATTATTTGGTAAAGACTCTTCAAAATCAGCATTTGAATTTTGAATAAAGCTAAAAAAAATAGAGATTGATATTATAATTTTACAAGAGGAATAAAACTTCATTTTAGTACCTTACTATCTTTTTTTGTTTCTGGAATTTTATTTAAATTAATATCTCCATCTACGTTCGAAAAAATTTTAAATTCTTCATTTTTTATTGAATATTTAAATCCATTTCCTTTTATGTTTCCTTGAGTCCCATTGGAAATAAAATAATTTGGAGATTGAATGGTTTCTTTTTCCATATCAATGAATACATAATTTGCTTTTCCATTATTTCCATCAAAATTAATTAAAACATCATTAGGTAACGTTGCATTTTTAATTCTGCTATTTGCACCAATAGCCATGGACTGTTGTAAAGATTGATTTGAGTCTGACTCCATAATTCCAAAAGCTTTTTGAGTTTTAATCACAATATTATTCTTTTGTTTTTCATCATAAGATTCGTAAATCAGATTTCCTTCAGCTTCAAAGTGATTGTCGGTAAAATAAATAATTTTATCTCCCGAAAAAGTATATTTTAATTTTCCATTATCATAAAATTTAGTGTTAAAGTTTTTTGCTATACTTGTAGGTAAAATACTATCTTCAAAATCAAGTTGTGAATTTAATTCATTTGAAGATACCTCAAGATATTTTTTTTGGTACCATAATGAAAAAGCGATTAATAAAATAAAAATGATTGCATATAAACGGCCGATCATGAAATGAGCCTTAAAAAAGAATTTAAAATGGTATTTCCCCCTGGACTAGCAAAACTTTCAGGATGAAATTGGACGCCTATTCTTGGATAAACTTTATGCTCTGTTGCTAATACAAAGCCTTCTTCAAAGGCTAGTGCTAACATATTTTCTTTGAAAATGGGATCATCTATTTTACATCCTAAAGAATTATAAAGCACAAAAGTGCCATCTAGTTCATTTTCTAAAAAAAATTTAGAGGGGATAGGGTTTGAAAGTGTTATTTGACGGCCATGTATTGGTTTTTCACTAATTTGGGTTATCTTTCCACCCTCAGAGTACAAAAGAAGCTGATGCCCTAAACAAACCCCCAAAAAAGGCATTATTTCAGGGATTTTTTTATAAAATTTGAGGGATTCAGTATATTCGGATGGGTGTCCTGGTCCTGGTGAATAAATAACACCTTTAATCTCATCGAATGAATCGATTTTATCTAGCTCATGATATGATTTAATACATAAATTTAAACCCTTTGATAAAAACCAGCTTATTAAATTATTGCTAAAAGAGTCATAGTGGTCAACAAAAAGAATCATGTAATCTGCTTTCAAAAACGGGTAAAATGGAATTTAATTTTAATTCGCACTCTTCAAATTCGGAGTCTATATCTGATAAAGAGGTAATTCCAGCTCCGACACCATAATAGACCCCCCTTTTACTCATATAAATGCTTCTAATGAGAATTGTAGTATCAAAGTCTCCATTTATTTCCATAATTCCAGATATTCCTGTATAATAACCTCTTTTATTTGTCTCAAGATTTGAAATGATTTCACAAACCCTTTTTTTAGGAGTTCCTGTTATTGAACCTGCAGGTAACATGAATCTTAAACAAGTATTCAGGTTTGTCCCCTTTTTAGTGCTTCCAATAATAAAACTTTGCATTTGTATGAAAGAGCCCGATATTCTTGCAAAAAACGGTTTATATACAGAAATGCTTTCTGGTTCACAAACTTGGTATAAATCATTGCGCATGAGGTCAATAACTAATGTATGTTCATAGATTTCTTTTTTAATAGACCAAATTTGATCGGCGTCTTGTTGGGTAGGACGAGCCTGATTTGATTTTAAAGTCCCTTTAATAGGCTCAGTCAAAATGAGATTATTTTTTAATAAAATAAATCTTTCAGGGGAAAAAGAAGCTAATGCTTTTTTGCTATCTTTATAAAATATTCCAAAACGAGAATAAATGGAAAGCCAGGCTTCATAAAAATCATGAGCAGAAATAAAATTATTATTTTTCGAAAAAATATTTGTAGATGTTATATTTGCTAAGTAACAATCTCCTATATTCATATGATTTTGAGCTTGTGAAATTATATTTTTTAAATTTTCATTAAGTACCAATTTTTTATTTGATTTTTTGATATTTTTAATTTTTAAACTTTTTGGATTTGAAAATATAAAATTGCATTCTTGTTTTGTAATTTCATATAAAGATAAATTTTCATTATAATTTTCAAATATTATTTTAATATTATTTTCATAAATATATATTTTTATTTCAAAGTTTGGTTTTAAAATAAAAGATTCTTCAATTTCATAAGAATCTGAGTATGGTGTCATAAAAAAAATAGGACAATTGTATTTATTTTTTAATTCATTACAAAACTCATTATGGTCATTTTTTGAAAAATATTCTTGAATATTACAAAAAAACCTTAATAAAATATAGTTTTCCTTACAAGAAATCATATGTTCAATATGTCTTGGAACAGAATTAGTAGCAACAAATTTACTATTTGTATTGTAAACGTAGCCTTCACAATTGTAAATTTGAAAATGCAGCAATATCTTGTCTTGAAATAAATTATTTAGTTTATTTATTAATAAACTTATATTTTCCGAGTATTTTTCTAAATTTTGTTTTAATGAACTTGATATAGAATCATTATTTTGAATCGTCATAAACTCATTACCCAGTGCATTATTTAAAGGTCAATATGAAAATAACAACTCTTCATTTGACTTTTAAAGGTTAAAAATCAGTTTTCTTAAATATATGAATACTATGATGATTTAAAGCTTTTTTTATTTTTTTTTGATATACTTCTCTGGAATATTTAAAACTTTGTTATTATATTTATAAATATTTGTTGTTTTAAAATTTACTTCATAATTTGAATTTCATATTTTTAATAAGATAAATGGTATAACTGCTTGAATAAGATACTAAGTTTGTATTACATGTATAATGTGAGAATGGAAATTTAAAGCAACTACAATGAGTATACTATCTTTGGGAGTTTTTATGAAGACAAAAGCAGAGATCTGTAAAAACTGGTTACCGCGTTATACAGGAACAAAAATTGAGGACTTTGCGGATCATGTTTTACTTACAAATTTTCAAACATATGTGAACCGTTTTGCTGAAATGACAGATTCAAAAGTAGTTGGTCTAGATAGGGCTATGCCAAATTCAACATGTAAAAAATCAAATGTATCCATTATTAATTTTAGAATGGGTTCAGCAAATGCAGCGACAGTGATGGACTTATTGAGCGCACGTGCACCTAAATCGGTTTTGTTTTTGGGTAAATGCGGTGGTCTAAAGCATTCTACCGAAATTGGTCATTTTATTTTACCAATTGCAGCAATTCGGGGTGAAGGAACTTCAAACGATTATTTTCCCCCTGAAGTGCCTGCACTGCCTTCATTTAAGCTGCATAAATTTGTTTCTCAAAAAATAGTTGAAGCAGGTCATGATTACCGAACTGGAGTGGTTTATACAACAAATCGAAGAGTATGGGAGCATGATCAAGCATTTTTAAGACATATGCATAGTATGAAATGCATTGCGATTGATATGGAAACGGCAACAATTCTCATGGTCGGTCTACACAATGAAATTGCAAGAGGGGCTTTATTAGTTGTCTCCGATGTTCCAATCACACCTGAAGGTGTTAAAACAGAAGCGGGCGATAAAAATATTTCGGCAAAATGGACTGATATTCATATTAAATTAGGTATTGATAGTTTAAAGGATCTTGAATCCAAAGGCGAGCCAATTAAACATTTCAAATATTAATTTTTTTTTATAAATTGTTTTGAATAAAATCAAAGATTAAAATATTTTAATCTTTGATTTTGTCATTGATCCGAGACTCATTTCAAAATAGGATTCATATAAATTTTCTTTTTAAAACGATAAGGAATTTTATATGGACAGACGCTTGTTTTTAAAAACGGCAGCTCTTTTTCCTCTTTCTTGTTATGCTGATAATTTAAAAATATTAAAACCTTCCTCTCAAATAATAAAACCAAGGCAATTATATGGTGTTTGTCTTGAAATCAATTCGAGAATAAATTTTATTAATGAAATTCAAAATTTTGAAAATTATGTCGAATTTAAGCATGATATTGTTCAATATTTTTTCATCTTTTGATTCTAGAATAAAACCAGATATGGCAAAATCAAGTTTTTATACAATTCCCTTTAAAATTTGGGAAATGGGAAAAATTCCTTTTCTTTCATGGTACCCAGGTACAGGGTGTCCTCCCAATAAGTGCATTTTACAAACACAATGAATGGAATTAAATTTTTTATAGAGAGTGGTTTTTGATTTTGTTGATAGTATCAATATAATTCCAAGGTAACCAATCATTTTGGTTT
>NZ_JBIPMD010000177.1:0-7293 GCF_044369315.1 Silvanigrella sp. | reverse complement strand
ATGATTATAATCATCATGCACCCCATTCCGGGCTTGCAATGATGAGTCCAATACAGTATCAAAATTCACATTAATCATGTGTCAACTCAAATGGGGTCCATAGCAATTTTTGTTATTTAATGATATAATTGCCTCTTTTGTGGTGTTGAATTTTATAATTAAATTAGTTTCATTAGAAATATTTAAGTTTGTAATTATTATATTTAATTTTTTATCAATAAAGACTTCATTATCATTTATAGAGAAATAAGATAGCTCTAGCTCTTGCTCTTTATAGGAATCCTCATCTTTTTTACAAAAAAGGAACAATAAGAAAATAATTATAATTATATTTATTTTTAATATTATTTTCATGTTAAATCTCTTTTAATAAAAAAATATTTATTTATTATCGGAAGGAGAAATTAAAAAATGAGAAATATTATTATACAAATAATATTAATTAGTTAAGTAGTATTTTTTGTATTTGAAGTCTAAATTGTGATTTTTAATTATCGGCTGTGGAAAGGCTTTCATCATCACCTATAAATATCCCTTTTAGAATATTTATTTTTCCATATTCCTCTTTTTTTTCAAATTGTTTGATTTTAATTACATTTAAATAATCAATATCTTCTATTTTATATAAATGATTTATCATTAGCTCATCTGTTGTAATTAAAGTGATTTTGCAGTTTTTAAATTTTTTAAAGTCATCTCTAATCGAATAATATGATTTTTGATCTGAGTTTAAATTATAAACATAAGGATGGTCTTTTAGGTGATATGCAAGCTGAGAAGTCCAAGTCCAATTTAATGAAGCTAAAATATTATCATTTAGATTGCAACCTCTGTTATTTAGTTCTTTAGGTGTAATAGACTTTGGTAGTTTTATCCCTGCAAGCTTATTTATCTTGTCATTATTAATTAAATACCAAAAGAACAATTTATATCCAGCATTTCCATCGGAAATATTCACAATTATTTTTCTAACTTCTTTAAAACAAAGACTACTTGGAATAAGTATAGATGGTATTAAAAATAGAGGAATGAATATTTTATTAAATTTCCATTCGCTCATATCTATTGCAAAAAATGGTAAAAGTAACAAAAAAGCTGGTGATATCCAATAAGGAGCCACATAATCAAAAAGGGAAGCAATTAAAAAAACTATAAAAATTCCACATATAGGTGAAAGCGCTAATAAAATAATTTTTTCATGAAACTCAACTTTATTTATTTTTTTATTGATAAAATAAATATTTTTTATTCCATAAAAAAATAAAATTGGAGTGATATAAATTGAGGATTCAATAATATAAAGTAATAAGTTTTTAAAAGAAAAATCAAAAACACCAAATCCATGATTTAATTGAAAAATAAAAGAAATGAATTTGTTATTTAGATTCCAATAAATAGTTGGCATAGATGTTATTATTAAACTCGTAATATAAACAGAAAGAAATACAAGTAAATTTTTTTTACTAAAATTGACGACTTGGGTTATTGTAAAAATAATTAAAAAAGTAATAGGTATCATATGATATTTAGAATTGAAGCCAAGCCCAGAAAATACACCTAATAAAATGACATATTTTATAGGAATTCTATTTTTAAAATGAATAGTCTCTAATGTTTTTAAAGATAAAAATAAAACAATGGATAAGCATGTTAGTAATGAAAAATCTGGCATAAGAATAAAACTTTGCATACCAAATACAGGTATTATATTCCATAAAATTTCTAAATATAAAATTTGTTTTATCGTAGTTTCTTTGTTTTTTAATGATAAAATTTTATTCAAGGATAAAATTAAAAATATTACTGTAATTAAATTAAAAATAGGAACAAAAAAACGTAAGTTATTTTCATCTTGAGTAATAAAAATTCCTAAACGACAAATCCAGGCAACTGCTCCTGGGTGGTCAAAATAAGAAAGACTTAAATTTCTTGACCAATCCCAATAATAAGCCTCAACATCAGCAATAGGAAAATGCTTGCTCCATAAAAAATGAATAACAAGAAATAATAATAATATAGGATATATTTCCCATTTTTTCCAGATAAAATTGTTATTTATAACTTTCAATTTTGTTTCCAATTTAAATACAAATTAAATAATTAAAAGAATATAATATGATAACTATTTATTTAGAGAAAAAAAAGAGAGGAGCTTATGACGACATTTTGAGTGCAAAAAAAGATAGTTTATTTTATAAAAAATAAACTATCCTCTTAATTCTCCCCTTAATTCAGAGGTTACAGCTTTAATTACCGTATTTGTAATTTTTTGAATATCTTTATCGTTAAATGTTCTTTCTGTTGGCTCTAATGAAATATGAAAAGCGACTGATTTTTTATTTTCAGCAATGTTCTTACCTTTATATATATCAAAAATATTGACAGATTGAAGTATGGCTGGGGTTTCATTTATAATTAAAGGTTCTAATGATTTTGTGATAACTTCATTTAATTGTTTTGCTGTTACATTATCGTCTATTAAGAAAGCAAAATCACGAGATATTGTTGGAAATCTTTGTGTTACAGCAGTGCGTTTTTTCACTATTTTAGGTTTGCTTAAAGAACGCATTAAAACAGCTATATTTATTTCAAAAACGAAACAGGATACATCAATATCATAATTTCTCATTGTTTTAGGGTGCAATTCTCCGGCCCATCCTAAAGAAACAGATTGATTGTTTTCATCTAAAATATAGAAACCAACTCGTCTGCCAGGATGTAATGCTCTTGCAAAAGGATGAAATTTTGTTTCTGATGAGATCTCATTTGTATCCGATATTTTTACGACACTAATTTCACTTCCAAGGTTTGTAATTAAGTCATATACATGGCCAATAATATCATGCAGCGACCAATTTGTTTCTGATGAATTTTGCCATGTTTTCTCTGTTTTATTTCCAAAAGCAACGCCAGCTAAACGAGGTGTTTCTACTGGTCTTCCTTCTTGGGTTTTTTCTCTGGAGTAAGCATAGCCTTGTGAGTAATGATACTCTAAGTTATCATCTATTTTCTGATTGAAATCATTTTGTAATCCAATGCTTTTTCCATTTTCTATGAAAACTCTTTTTCCTGAAACATCGTAGTTTTGAAATGTTCTACAAGAATGAAAAAGTTGTCCACTTTTTGTTCCGTAGCCTAAATTTCGTGTTACTTTACGTAATAAATCAGGAATAAGAGTATTGTGCAACAGAGGTTCATCACCAATAATTGGATTTAATAACGCAACAGGTTCTCCAAGAGAAAGAATTGATTTTAACCCTAATTTTTCGTAATCATCTGTTCTCATAAAATGTAAACTAATGACTTCATTATAACCTAAAGAGGTACAACGAGCACTTATTTTTTCTAAATATTTATAATGAGGGTCATCATAACTTACATTTGATGGAGATATCATGGGTGTTGAAGGGACACTATCAATACCAACAACACGAATAAATTCTTCTACAAGATCCGCTTCACCAACAATATCATGAGATCTCCAGCTTGGAACTGTTACTTTAAAAGCTTGTGATGAGGTAGAAGATAATTCAAATCCTAAGGATTTTAAAATATTTAATTGTTTATCAAAATCAACTATATTTGCACCTAATATTTTTTCTTGTGCGAGAGAATTAAATTCAATCTCTATTTTAGGAAACTCAGTTTTAATTTCGGGTTTTTTATTTGGATTTTGAGAGTGAACTGTACCGCAATAAATGGGTTTTATGCTTTGTTCATTCGAAATAAGACCAAGATACTCAGCGGCTGCTTGATATCGAGCAGAGGCATCTATCCCTTTTTCAAACATAAAGCTTGCATCCGTTTGTCGTGCATGGCGACGGGAAGATCTTCTTACAGAAACAGGATTTGGATTTGCAAATTCAACAACTATCTTTTTTGTTGTTTCTGTTACTTTAGAGTGTTCTCCACCTAAAACGCCTAGTAGGCCTTGAGTTCCTTCAATATCACTTATGACTTCGTCTGTTTCGTTAAGCTCTCTCTCTTTGCCATCTAATCCAGTAAATTTTTCACCTTGTTTTGCTTTTCTTAATATTAATTTCTTTATTTTTGGATCTTGTGAAGATATTTTTTCAAGATCAAACGCATGGCTAGGTTGTCCATGGGCTAAAAGAATATAATTTGAAGCATCAACTACATTATTAATTGAATTTTGACCTAAGTTTTCAATTAAGTTTCTAAGCCATGCAGGGCTTGGTTTTACTTGGATCGAATCTATAAGCATAAAAAAGGCAGGTGCACCTAAATGATTTTCTGCTGAAAATGAAATTCCTGCACAATTTACTGAGGAATGATTTATCGCATCGTGTTTAATTTTTTCTTCAGTAATAGTTACTTTATTAGAGTAATTATTGTTTTCATTTAACTTGAATGGAATATTTGCATATGTAAAAGCAGCTGTCAGTTCTTTTGAGATACCTTCATGGCATAACATATCCGGTCTGTTTGGAGTAACACTGAGCTCTAATATAATATCTGAAATACCAAGAACTTCAAAAATGGGTTTTCCTAATTGATGAATTAATACAGAGCTAGAAACTCCTCCTTGGCTATCTTCTTCAATTTCCCAAATTCCATCACCATCTGTATCTGTTTTAATAGGTAATCCTAATTCTTCACGAGAACAAAGCATTCCGTTGCTATCAATATCACGAATTTTAGATGATTTTATTTCTAGATTATTTGGAAGTTTAGTAGAAGGCAATGCAACTGCAACATACAATCCTTGCCTTGCATTTTTAGCACCACATATGATTTGATTTATTATATTATTGCCAACATTAACCTGGCAAATTTGAAGTTTTGAGGCATTCGGGTGTGGTTCCGTTTTTTCAATTCTACCAACAACAACGGTTTCTAAACCCTCTCCTTTTATAATAAAACCATCGACTTCAAAGCCTTGTCTTGTTAAAAGCGGATTTATTTTTTCAATATCGAATGAAGAGATAGAGATTGGGTTACCATTTATATTTATATTTTTTGTTACTTTAGGAAGGGAAATGAATTTTTCTACAAATTTTAAACTTGCTAGCATGTTTGTTACCTTTTTATTAATCTGTTTATAGTTTTAAGATAAGGAAAATGATTTTAAAAAGGAAACATCCCCATCAAGCATAGATCGTAAATCGGCAATGGCAAACCGATCTTTTGCCATTCGATCAATTCCAAATCCTAAAGCAAATCCGCTATAAATTGAGGAATCAATACCGCAGCTTTCCAAAACTTTTTTATTTACAAGACCACAGCCACCAATTTCAGACCAGCCTGTATTTTTGCAACTTCTACAGCCTTTTCCAAAACATTGCTGACATTCAACATCCACTTCTGCGCTTGGTTCCGTAAAGGGAAAGTAACTAGAACGGAAACGTAACTTAACAGGACGACCAAACGCAGCATTGAGCATTTCATTAATAGTATGTCTTAAATGACCCATATGAATCCCTTTATCCACAACAAGGCATTCAATTTGTCTGAATGAAGGAAGGTGCGTCATATCATATTCATTTCGATACACGCACCCAGGACATACAATTTTTAAAGGGAGTTTTCTTTCCATCATAGCGTGGCTTTGCACGTTACTTGTGTGAGTTCTTAAAACCCATTCGCTTGCTAAAAAGAAAGTGTCTTGCATTTCACGTGCAGGGTGATCTTTTAAGACATTTAAAGTATCAAAGTTATAAAGATCATTATCTATTTCAGGTCCATCTACTATGGAAAATCCCATTCTTTGAAATGGTTCCATTAGGTCGCGCATGACTGCAGAGACAGGATGCCGTGAACCAATATTTAATTTAGGTAAAGGAAGTGAAATATCATCAACTTCTAAGGATAATTTTTTTGCTTCCGCTTCACTGCGCCAAGTTTCTAAGAAATTTTTTAAACTACTTTCTATTTCATTTTTTAATTCATTAATAAAAGCGCCTGCATTTTTGCGCTCTTCAGGCGATATATTACGAAGAGATTTTAACCATTCTTGTAATGGCGATTTTTTTCCACTAAAACGAATGCGAATTTCTTCAATAATTTCATGAGTAAATATATTTAGATCAGGTACCCTATTTCCGTCCGCGCCAACCATATTAAAAAAAGTTTCTCTTTCTTTATGGATGATTGATTTCAGTTCCTCTAGGTTTTGATAAGTAGTCGATGATGGGGTGTTTAAAATATGCTTAATTTCATCTGTTCCAGACATAACTTTATCTTCTCCTGATAATTAATCCGATTTAAATCCTGCTGAAAATAAAAGCAAAAAATAATTTTCAGCTTCAATTTATGACAATTAGTTTATATACTTACTCTTCTAAATAGCAATCTGTAAAAAAAGGAATCCATTTTCTTTTATAAGCAATTCGTCCAATTAAAAAGAAGATTAAAATATTGTCTGCGGTTTTTTTTGATGAATCAATTTAACTATTTTTTTGTTTTGTCAAAACATACTGGAGGTATTTCATGATTAAAAATAGTATTTTATTAAGTTCTGTAACCCTTTATTTATTAACAAGTTGTGTACTAAAAGGAAAAGAAGATAAGCTGGTTGTAAACCCTCCAGAAGTAAACTCACCTTCCATTCCAAATAATCTAAATACAAAATTATTTACGGTTACTAAAAACAATGATGGGAGCTATTCCACTTTTAAAGGAAGTTGGACTGTTCCAGAACTTGTCACTTCAGTAAAAATTATTGGATTTTCCGGTGGAAATGGGGGTGGAGGCGGAGGAGCTGGTGGCGCTGGTGCAAAATTTTATGATGGAAACTGGAGTGGTGCTTCTTGGGGTGGAAATGGTTCTAGCGGAGGCTCTGCAAATAATGGCTCTGGGAATTTAGGTCAACCTGGCTTTTTAGGGAGGTATGCACAAAATAATACTTGGTATAATGCGGCTCATTCTAATGGAGGATATCCACAAGCTGAAAGTGCTACTTTAGCTGGTGGATCTGGTGGTATAGGGGAGCAATCCTATTTTGGAAATTATAAATTTTCTGCAGCAAATGAAAATAAAAGTAATTTAAATAATTATATTAAAATAAGTCCTTATACAGATGAAGAAGTGTGCCTAGGAGCAATTGGAGGGCATGGAGGAGCTGGTGGTAACGGTGGTAAAGCAGTCGTTGATAATAATGGAGATAGTTCAACAGAAACTTATATAGGCGGAAAAGGTGGTGATGGGTGTCCTCCCAATAAGTGATTTTTACAAAGCATAAATCCAGAATTAAATCTCCTTTTGAGGAGGAGATTTAAATGGAGATGGAAAATAGACTTTTAAAATTGTCAGAGCAAGTTGCTTTTGAAAGAA
>NZ_JBIPMD010000176.1:0-7311 GCF_044369315.1 Silvanigrella sp. | reverse complement strand
TTCGCTTGTATACCTTCTTTTGGTTAACACCATTTCAACACCTCTTTCCTATAAGTTTTTTTCGGATCTGGGTGTCTACTTTCTTAGGGGAGGATCATCTATCTCTCTATTTTTAATTTTTCCTATCATTTTTTCAAGAACATAATCTCCAAATGTCTCGTCTATTTTAGTTTTGTCTGTTAAATTATTTTTAATATAAGTATTTAATTCTTCATAATACGAATAATCTTTAACAATTCCAAGCCTAATTGATTTTAGTGAGTCTATTCCTGTATATTTAAAAATTCTTTTTCCAAACGTATAATAGCAATTTTGGCTTTTTCCTAAAATCTCACTAAAAATAAAATCGGGAGCATCTTCTTTTGCGGCTCCGACAATAGCATCGAAACCGCCTTCTCTGGTTTCTGTTACTGCTCGAGCCCAATTCATGGTTTCATATTTTATATTTTCTTCTCCAAAAGCTTTTTGCAAAATTTCAATCATGTAACCTTGATTGACATCTCTTATAGAACAATTGTAGGGGCACCAATAATCAGCTCGGACATGTATAGGTTCACTTGAATAAGCTTGCGATTTTAAAATAACAAAAACAGAAATATAAATTATTTTTTGAATTATAAATTTTGTCATTTAAATCTCCAATAAGTTATCTTTCTATTAAGTTAACAGCTTAATTTTTTAAAACAAAGATTTCATTTTAATTTATTTTGTCAAATTTGTAGTTTTTAGCGGGAGTCCTAATTATTGTATATGGTTATTTTATTTTGATAATGGGACGGATTTCTAAATAGAATTCTTTCCCAAAAAAAAAAGAGCTTTGTCGTAACAAAGCTCTTTTTGCCAAAGATAGGAAACTTTATGAGAAAACAAACTGGTTGCAGGTAGTTAAAATTAGAAGCGGTAGTGTGCAAATGCTTTATTTGCTTCTGCCATTTTATGAACGTCTTCACGTTTCTTAATAGCAGCACCACGGCGGTTAGCAGCATCGAGGATTTCAGCAGCTAGCTTATCGCGCATGGATTTTTCATTGCGTAAGCGAGAGTATGAAATAAGCCAACGAAGTGCTAAAGCTTGCCTGCGCTCAGGACGAACTTCAACAGGGATTTGGTAGTTAGAACCACCAACACGACGAGTACGAACCTCTACTTGTGGTTTGAGGTTTTCAAGTGCGCGTTTAAAAACAGCAATGGCTTCTTCGCCTTGTGCTTTTTGAGTTACAATTTCAATTGCGCCGTAGAATATTTTTTCTGCTGCGCTTTTTTTTCCATCTTCCATCATACAGTTGATGAACTTAGTAACAAGTACATCACCAAATACAGGATCTGCTAATACTTCGCGTTTTATCGGGCGACGTCTGCGTGCCATAATTTAAATTCCTTTAATAAAAGAGAAACTTCAAAGTTTCTTTGAAACCTTTACTCAAAAACAGGACTTATTGTTCTGTTTCTGTTTGTTGTGTTGGCCATATTTCAGGCAGGGAGCAACAAATCTCACCTTAGCTTTGCAGCTTTAGCTTACTTCTTGCCTTTTTTAGCAGGTTCAGCGGCAGCAGCGCCTCCTTTAGGACGTTTTGCGCCGTAAAGAGAACGAGATTGACGACGTTTTGCAACGCCAGTTGTATCAAGTGCACCACGAACAATGTGGTAGCGCACACCAGGTAAGTCTTTTACACGACCGCCACGAACGAGAACAACGGAGTGCTCTTGTAAGTTATGGCCTTCACCTGGGATATAGGAAATAACTTCAATACCAGTAGTCAAACGAACCTTTGCAACCTTACGGATCGCAGAGTTTGGTTTTTTAGGTGTTGTTGTATAAACGCGTGTACAAACGCCACGACGTTGAGGGCACTCTTTAAGTGCTGGGGACTTGCTGCGGTAAGGGTTTGGCTTACGGCCGCTTGCGACAAGCTGGTTAATGGTTGGCATACGAAACCTTTCCTTGTATGTAGCCGTCAGTTTTCTTTAGTCCTGTTGTATTTGGCTTAAAACAGGTTTGCATAAAGTTGCCTTTGGCAAGAGTGGCAAACAATAGAAAAGCTTCCTGTCAAAGTCAACTCTTTTTTAATGGATAAATTAGGCATATTGAGCCCTTTTTATCAGTGCAAAAAAGAGAAGGCAAAAAATCTCATAAGATACAAATACATGATTTTACTTAATTATTTATAGTTAGGATTTTTTTGTCGACTTTTAATTGCCCCACAAGAAAATGCCTTTTGCTTAAAGGCTTCCTAAGCCAGGCCTTCTATATCATGCAATTTAAGTGCTAAAGTTTTTCATTATTTTCAGCTATTTTATCATTAAAGGAACAAGTAATTCAGATCGTTTCTTTAAAAAGGGAGTTTGCAAATGTTTTTAGCATCCCCAAAATCAAGTTTAATTCCTATTGCTCTACCTCCTCCACCAAAAGGGGATGCTGAAAAGCAAGATTTAAAACTTGATGATGACAAAGATCCTTTTGATAATGCAATCGAAAAGTCTTTTACCAAATCAAAAAAAGAAAATGAGCCTTCTATTATTCCAAAACAATTTGTTTCTAAAAAAGAGGAAGATACAAAAAATGAGGAAAGTAACTTATTTTTAAACCCTATTTTTTCTTCTTCTTATTTATTTCAAACACAATGGCAAAATCAAAATGGGACAAAACAAACTCTATTATCAGAACCACAAATCGAATTGAATCCTTTGGAGTCTAAAAATCTTTTAAGCATTTTAGATGCAAGCGAAAAAAATTTGAAATTAGAGGGTTATCAATTTTTTGAATTTGCAAAACCAATAAATATAGATAAAAGTTTGATTGGCAATATCAATCTAGAGGAAAATCAAAAAAATATAACACCCTTTATTAAAGAAAATAACCTATTAAAAAATATTTCTAAATATGACCTAGTTGATGTAAATTTAGTTAAAAATGAAGATAATTTAATAAAGACATTTAATATAAATGATGGCAATATCAAAGAAAATATTCAAAAAGGTGATTTGGTTTTTATAAATAAAAATCTAAATACTCCTATTAATTCAAGTAATAAAAATTTATCAGCATATTTAAATCTATTTAATCCAAATATAAATATTGAAATATCTGATGTTGATTTTCAATTGGATAAAAACCAAAATGACAATAGTAAAAATGTAATAGATCAATTAAATAAAGGATTTTTAAATCAAAAAGGAATTCAATTAAATGAAAATTTAGTTGCTTATCCTGTTGCTAAAGTAGTGAATGATTTTGATATTAAAACAGATTATTACTTATTTAAAAAAGAAATAAGCCCTTCAGGCGAAAAACAAGAATTTATTGGCGTTATAACAAAAGACAATGACTTTCAAAAAGATTTTATGAATAATAAAAATAACTTTGATCCCAAAGATTTTTTATTTATAGATAATAAAAATAATTTTAGTGAAATAAATAAATCTATAAAATATGATATAAATAAAAATAATGCATTTTATATTAATGATGCTTTTAACAATAAAAATAATTGGAACGAAATTGAAAATGAGAATCCTAATTTTGAATTAAAAGATTTAAAATTTAAAAATGTAGATACTTTTGTTCGCACAAATAAGATAGATGACAACTTTAAGACTATAAAAACAACTGGAAATGAAGATGAATTTAGAAAAATAGAGGTCATTGATCCTAAAAGTCAAATACAAGTTTCAAAATTAAACGAATCGAATCAAAAAGTAAAAACAGATATAAAGTTACCTGTTTTTAGTATGGAGAATATAGTTAAAGACAAAAAAGAAATGAATTTAAGTAAAAATAATTTAAATATTTTTACCAATGAAAAATCAAAATTAGATGGGTTAAAATTTAAGGATTTAAATGAAGATTCCTTTTTTTCATTTATGTCCTCTGACTCCGATAATCAAGCTAAAGAAAATAAAAAAGATTTAAACGAAAAATCTTCTTTAGAAAATAAAGGGATTATTTTTGAAAAAACCATTTCTTCTCAAACGAATACCCCAATTATTTTGTCTGATAAAAGTAATGCCGATTTTTCGAATCCTATGGTTTCTGCTGCTACAAGAAGAGCGGTTGATTTATCAAGTCAATTACAAGCTCGTGGTGGAGGCAATGCCAAAATTCAAATTCAAGATGAAAAATTTGGAAGCATTGAATTAAATATACATATGAAAAAAGATAATACTGTTTCTATGGAAATTAAAGCTTCAGATAAAGATTTAAAAAATATATTGGAACAAAATTCGGATACTTTAAAAAAGACTCTTGACAGCCAAAATATTTCTTTAACAGATTTTAAAGTTACTTCTGTAGAAAGTAAATCAATTCAAGCTGGATTAGGTGGGGCAACAAGCCAAGGATTTTCACAACAACAGTTTAGTCAAAATTCAAACAATGGAAATAATCAAGATTTTTTTCAGCAGAATTTATCCCAAGGATTTTTATCAAATGGTTTTTCAAATGGAAATAACCCTCTTTTTAATAGATCGGATGATGATTATTCCTTTAATAAATCTTCGAATCAAAGTTATATAAATAGCAGAAATAATTTTTCCCGAAATATGGAAAAAAATTCCATAACAAATATTCAACGTGGTGCAAATGGATCTATTAAAGTAAATGTTTAATCATGTTATTCATTAATTAGTAATTTAATGATGGAGTTCGATATGTACGTAGGTGAAGCAAAAGGTGTTGCACGTGTTCCCGAAAAAGCTCTGGAACCTCCGAGAGATACGGGATTAAAAGTAGAAAAAGGAGAAGAAGCTCCTAATTTTGATAACATGATTTCTGAATCAAATATTATGAGACAAGCGGAAATTGAAAAAGAAAAAAATGAAGCTGGTGGTGATTTTCGACTTGGCGAATCTAAAAATGATCGTGAGTTTCGAAAACAACTTGAAAAAGTAACTGGTAAAAAACAAGATCTTGCTAAAAATAAAATGGAAAGAGATGACTATTTAAATTTATTAGTGACTCAATTAAAGTATCAAGATCCAGCAAAACCTATGGAACATTATGAAATGGCCTCTCAAATGGCTCAATTTAATACTGTGGAACAGCTTATGGGTGTTAATAAAGTATTAACTGAAATGAAAAAATTACAAAACGATGCAAAAGCTGAAAAATTATCTCAATATTTAGGTAAAGATATTGAAATTCAAGGTAACAATATTAAGTTAACACAAGATGGAAAAGCAAATACCGCTAAATTTGATCTTCCTGCTGCGGCTTCAAATGTTATTGTTGAATTTAGAGATGAGCATTCTAAAACAGTAAAAAGTATTCATATGGGTGCTTTGCAACCTGGTATTAATAAAGTTGTCTGGGATGGAACAAATGATAAAGGCGTTAAATTACCTAATGGAAGTTATACGTTTAATATTCTTGCCTCAACAGAAGATGGTAAGCCTATGACGGCAAAAACTTCTTATATTGCTAAAGTTGAAGGAATAACAGATATTTTAGCTGGTGGTAAATTAGATACAGATGTTGGTCCTGCCGATCCAGCAAAAATTATAGCGATTCGTAATCCTGAAAATAACGTAACACCCGTTAAAGCTCAAAAATCTCAATTAGCAAATTATGTTCAAAACTCAAATCCAAACGCAAAACCAACTGATACTGCTAATCCATTAAATCCAAAATCTTCTGAGACACAAAAATCATTAAATAATTTAGATGGAATGGATTTATCTCAAAATACCGCAGTGAATAAAAATTCAACATTAAATAATAATTCAGACGAATTTATGCCTTATCCTTCAAAATCAGATCCCATGGCACAGCAAGGACAAAATTCTTTTGAAACAAAAATAACTAATAATGATTTAAATAATGCTCAAACAAAAATGAATAATGTTACAAAAATGCCTTCTCTTGAAAATGGGAATGACATGAAATTTTCACCAAAAAAACCAGATGTAAAATCGAATCAGCCAAGAGCTGAAATACCACCAAAAGCAGAAGCAATAGCAAAACCAAAACCTCAAGAGAATTATTCAGATGTAAAAGCAGCTCCTAAATATGGAGGACCTCCAACTGTTGCTGGAATAAGTGGGAAACAATATTAAGTTTTGTTACTTTATGAAGGAATGAAGTTATGCCAATAAATTATGCCTTATTTAGTGCGGTTTCAGGTTTAGGTACAAATGCAGATGGAATGTCTGTTGTTGCCAATAACATTGCCAACGCAAATACAAAATCTTTTAAAACAGATAGAGCAGAATTTGAAGATATGCTTGCTGTAACTTTAAATGAAAGATCTCAACTCGGTCGAGGCGCCCGTTTGAGAAATATTACCACGATGTTTAACCAAGGTGCAATAACAAATACGGGACAAATAACCGATTTGAGCGTTCAAGGTGATGGTTTTTTCTTAATTAAAAGTGATGTTGCCGAAGTGAAAGAGTCAAATGGATTGTTTTATACAAGACAAGGAAGCTTTCGTTTTGATAAAGATGGTAAGTTAACAGATCCTTCTGGCGCTCGTGTTCAAGGATATATGCCCGATCCAGACAGCAATAATAGCCTTTCCGTAAAGTTATCAGATTTACAAATTCTATCGAATATTATTCCTCCTAGAGCTACAAATTTAGTTAACGTTGTTACAAATCTTGATATCAGAGACAAACCTCCCGTTGATGATTTTGATCTTTCTAGGCCAGCCGATACTTCAAATTTTGCAAGTGCTGTTACCATTTATGATAACTATGGTAACGGAAGACAAGCTGTTATTTATTATGTACGAACTACAGAAGTAGATAAGAATGCTTGGCAGTGGTTTGCTACTGTGGATGGAATGGAAGTTTCTACGGATCCACCAAGAAATGAAAAAGGGAAAGTGCTTCCTGCTGTGATTGCAAACGGAAGAGTTGAATTTGATGAAGATGGAAAACCGATTCTCCCTTTTAAAACAAAATCAGGTACTCCTATTCAAATTGACTATATTAATAAAACAGATGCTTTTGATGTTCAATTTGTAAATGGGGCTCGCCCACAAAAGCTTCAGTTTAATTTTGGCCCCACAATTGATGAAGATGCCGTGGTTGGAACTCAAGGTTCAACAAGTTTAGCAGCGAAATCTGGGGTAGCTTTCCACTCTCAAGATGGCTATGAGGCAGGTTATTTAAAATCTCTTAAAATTGACCTTGATGGTGTTATTAGAGGAACTTACACAAACGGGTTGGAAAGAAGATTGGGCGCTGTTGCTTTAGCTGTCTTTCAAAATAATCATGGATTGCAAAAGATAGGTCGAAATAACTACATTGCAACTCCTAAAGCGGGAGAAGCCCGAATAGGAATGCCTCAAACCTTATCAAGGGGAAGTATTTA
>NZ_JBIPMD010000175.1:0-7317 GCF_044369315.1 Silvanigrella sp. | reverse complement strand
TTTAAAAGTCTATTTTCCATCTCCATTTAAATCTCCTCCTCAAAAGGAGATTTAATTCTGGATTTATGCTTTGTAAAAATCACTTATTGGGAGGACACTGTCCGATTGATAAACCTTTATATCTGACAATTCTATTTGAGAAAAGAATCCAGGTAAAAGATCTCCAATAGAATTATGACCAAGGCCAAGAATGGATTTTCCTTTTTCACAGGTGAGAGCAAATTGAATTCGTTTTAATTTTATTTCAATGGGATCATCAAAAGAAATTAAATTTTCAATTAAATTCGAAGCAGCATTATTCGGTTCTGCGACGACTAAAAGTCCTCCTGGTTTTAAAACTCTTTTCATTTCTTTAAGTATTTTAATAACATCTTTTATATGAATTAATACGGTTTGGCATGTTACCATATCGAACGTATTATCTGGAAATGGAATTTGATCTGCAAAAGCAACATAATAGTGAAAACGTTTTTCTAGTTCATATTTATTTGTTATTTGTATTGCATTTTTAATAGATGCGGGTTCCATATCTATTCCTGAAATAACACATGTTTTAGATAAAAAAGGACTGAGAACTCTTCCCCAATGACCAATACCGCAACCTACATCTAAGACTGAATTTATCTTATCTAGGCACCATCGTTTTGCCATAAGCTCGATAAAATCTTGGTTCCACCAAAAGTTACGATATTCACCAAAGAAATCTTGGGAATGAGGCTTCTTTTCTTCGTAAAGAGACATATATACCTCGTTAATCATATTTAATTTAATTTAATTTAATTTGAACATTTGATAAAAATATTTGCATAACCTCTATTATACCAATGCTTAAGATTTAAAATTGGTTTTAAAATGGAGTTTTGAAAAAGATAAAATTCATTTTCATAAATAGGGATAGATCTTGATAAATAGACAGTTTTACAGTGGTCTTTATAGAAATTTGTTTTAACAAAGTCAATGTTATTCTTGTCTAAGTATAAATAATTATAATAATATTTATCTTTATTTTTAAAAAGATGAATATATTCTTCGTTAGAATTTAATAAAATAAAATTATGCTGATTTTTAATATAAAAATAGCGATATAAATCACATTTTGAATCTTTAGTTTTGTCATCGCATTGAATGTCTTTGTTAAATCCGTAATATTCAGAAGTTTCTACATTTTTATCTAAAAATTCTAGAGCTTTTATGTCATGATGTTTGAATCTTTGAGCAAAAGTATTTAAAAATCCAAATGAAATATTTTCAACTTTGTAAATTGTAAAGAAAAGTATAAGACAGCTATTTATAAAAATTACAATGAATGAAATATTAAAAATTCTTTTTAGAGATTTCAGTGCGAATAAATATTTTTGATATTTCATGTTATCGTCTATGATTTGATATAAATATAGAATAGACTGGCATAATATAGGAACCATTAAAATGAAAATGGGAAATAAAAATCGTTCCTCTTTATGCCCAATAAGGCTGTGAAAACCAACAAAACTAAGAAATGACCATAATAAAATACTTTTTCTAAATTTTATAATAGAAATAAAAATACCTAATATTATAAAAAATCCTAAGGGAGGTGCAAAAAAATCAGATAGAATATTTATATAATAATAAAAAGGTGAAACACCAAAATTAGCAGCAACTCCTTTTAAAATATTGTAATCAAAATAATTCCAAGGTGAGAATACAAATTTTCTATAACAATAGCTATCTATGAGAGTGCCTAAAGAAATACAAATTCCAATAGCGGAAAAGTAAGTTAAAATAAATTTAAACTTTCTCTTACTATTGAAAAGGATCCATAATGCAAAACCTATTATAAAGAAGGCACTTTGAAAGCGAGCTTCAAAAGCAAGTCCAGAAAAAAGACCTGACAAAAAAAGACCATAATGATGAAAAGATAGATTTTGTTTTAATTCTGAAATATGAAATATTTTATCTTTAATAGAAAAAATAAAGGTAGAAAAAGAGAGTAATATAAACGTGGAAGAAATGTTTTCAGATGAGGTTCTTGCAGATAAAAAGGGGAAGATATAAAATAAAAATATAATTCCTGTTGATATTTTCCATATTTTATTTCCATTAAAAATTTTATATAATGCCAAAGTAAATATACATTGCCCAATAAATGCAAATAAACAAGATTCAAGGCGTATTAAAAAACTTATAAAAAAAGGATCATTCAAATTAAAAAAAAGGGAAAGTAATTTTAAACTTAAGAAATAGGAAAAAGGTTGAAACCAAGGACGTATTTGAGATTGATATTCCCAAACCATTTTATCTGGGGATGTATTGAAAGTTAAATTATGCATAAATTCAAGAATTTGATAATGCTCATCTTGTTGGAAATAACCTAAAGTACTATAAGCAGATAAAATATTTGCAAATAAACCTAAAATAGCAATAAAAAAAAAGTATTTTTTATTTGAGAGTTTAGAAAAATAATGATGTAACATCAAATCCTCTGAAAATAAGAATAGTATAAATTTAATTAATAAAGATGAAAATTAAAATGAATTCAATCACGATATGATGACAATAACTTTTTAAACTCTTCCATTTCATCCCATGTATTATAAATATGCGGAGATATTCTAATACCATAATTTTCTTTTCTATCAACATATACATTATTTTTAAGTAAATAGTCTAATAAATTTTTATCATTATTTGACTTTATGACGAGAGTTCCTCCACGTTGGTTTGGCTCAATAGGAGAAATGACATTGATATTTTTAATATGAACAATAAAACTTATTAAGGAATCGATATATTTTTGATTTATATTGTATATTTCTTCAATCCCTATTTTTATTATTTTACGAATACTTTCTGTTGCCAGTATCATTGGCAAAATATTTGGAGTTCCATCTAAAAATTTACTTGCTGAATTTATGAATTTAAAATCGTTTATGTCTTCCGTAAAGATATTTTCTAATGAAAACCAGCCACAAGAATTATTGGTTAAATCTTCAATCCTTTTTTCATTTATCCAAATAAAACCAGCTCCAGACCCACCACAAACCCATTTTATACAGGAGCCCATAATAAAATCACAGTTTAAATTTTTTAGATCAATGGGAATCATTCCAACAGATTGGGCTATATCAATGACACAAAAAATATCTAGTTCCCTGCATTTGTCTGCAATTTGATGAATTGAATTTTTATAAGAAGTGGAATATGTTGTATGTGATATAACTGCTATATGTGTATTGATATCCAATTCTTTTTCCCAATGTTCAAATGGAACTTTTCCATTGTTACTTTTTATTATTTTAATTTCATAATCATTTTGAATGAATTTCTTTAAAATAAGAATAATAGAGGGAAATTCTAAATCACTAATAAGTATTTTTTTTCTTTTTTTTCGTTTTGGCAAAGAAGACAATATTTTTATAAAACCAGTAGAAATATTATTTTGATAACAAAATTCATTTGCTTTCCCATTTAATAACAAGGATAAAGCTTCGTGATATTTTGAAATTGAAGGTAGCCAATCCTCCCAAGCGAAACCCCCTTTTTTTTTCCAAGAATTAAAATACTCATTTTTAACTAATTCTTGTTCATAACTTAAACATCCTACAGAGTGGTTTAAAAAATAGATACCATCAGGTTTTATGAAGTTACTTATAAGATTATGATCCATAAATTTAATAGCCTTGTCTTCTTTTTATTAAAATAATAATAAACAATTATTTTAATGATATACTATTTGAAATTGATTTATAATAATTTTTTTAAACGATTTTAGTTTATATTAATTGACGCTTGAATTTTCAGATAAACTATCTCTTACAATACCGTATTGAGTTCCCCATTCGGAAGTCATTTTTGATCGGACATCCCACAATTCAGGAAATAGAGAACGTGCTATTCTGCTTGTAAGATTTGTAACAACATTTCCTTTCATGGAGTGTGCTTGTAAGCCAATACTTCTACCTATTAATTTCATGTGAAAATAAAGAAATTTATTGTAGAGATCATCGAGTTCTAAAAAAGATTCCGCTATCATAAAAGCATCACATTGTTTATATTCTGTATTATAAATTTTATGAAGGTTATCCGTATTATCATTTAAATATAAAGATTTATAAGAGCGCCATAAATAGGGAGCTATCCTTAAAAAAGATTTAAATCCTGGGGAGTCTTGACCGCTCCCATTTCCTAACTTTAGTCTAATGTCTTGATATTCTCTTGGAGACATGGGGTATAATAATTCTATTGTAGTTAGCAGATTTTTTTGAGCTTTATGCGCTCTACTAAAATTACTTAATATTCTATTTGTATTTTTATCTAATATATATTTATTTATTTCTAATAAGGAATGATTTAAGGATTTAAAAAAAAGTTCTTCAGCTTGGTGGACTAATTGAAAATGCAATTCATCAGGGTTGCAAAGCTCAGGATAAGTAGTTTGTAATGATAATAGTTCTTTTGTTTTTAAATATATTTCATAATCACTATTTCCTTCACCTACCATGATATTTGCAATATCTTCATAATGAAGTTCATTGTTTTTCATATAAGTCCCTTTAAAATATTTTATAAATATATATGTTAATATATATTTTGTTTTTTAAATTCTTAATCCATTCGATCACATTAAGTGCAAGGTAGAATTTATATCATATTTTTAATAAAAGGAAATCAAATTTTATAAAATTTGATTTCCTTTAAAAATTGCAAATATTGAAAATAGATTACCAAAAATTACTTAAATAAATGATTTATAAAATAAGCCATTTTATTATTTTAAATTTGAATAAAGGAAGGAATTCATTAGAAATTAATTTTTATTTCCACGCCAATGCTCTGCTAAAATAACACTAGCAGCACAAGCAATATTTAAACTTTCCACATTTCCTGAACTTGGAATACGGACTGTTTTATCACCCGCTTTCATTAAGGGTGCGGTAATTCCATTTCCTTCAGAACCAAAAACAACAAGCATTTTTTCTGGTAATTTTTCTTCATAAATAGATTTACCAGTATGGCTTGAAGTTGTTAATACTTTATAATTATTTGCTCTAAAACCTTGTACTGCTTTTTCAAAATTATCAGTAGTAATTACTTTAATCCATTCTGCGCCGCCTTCGGAGGTTCTATATGCTGATGCATTTAAAGCGGCTTCTGTATTTGATAAAAGAATAGCGTCTACCCCAAAGTTTGCACATACACGCATAATTGCGCCTAAGTTATGTGGGTTTTGAACATTTTCAAGAGCAACAACACAGCCTGTTTTTCCTGTTGCCATTTTTTCATTTAAGTAGTCTTGATAATTTTGTGAAGGCATTTTTTTAATTAAAAAGCACACACCTTCATGGTGGTTGGATTCTGATACTTTGACAAGTTCTTCATTAGAAAGAATACGATAAGCAAGTTTTTTCTCGGAACAATATTTTAATATTTTATTAAAATCTTTAATATTTTCATCTGTTAAATAAACACGAATGATATCATGAGGTCTTTTGTCAAAAAGCATTTTGCATGCATGAATGCCGCAAATTTTCATTTCAACATTTTTACGTGCTTTTGGAATTTTTCTATTTTCTCCATGTCTTTCTAGTGCTTCAGGTTCGTCAGAAGTTTTTTCGATTAATGGATTTTCTCTCTTTTTAAATTCAAGTTTATTTTCTTTAAATTCAGGCTTTTTTTTATTGTATTTAAATTTTTCTTTTTTTTCCAATTTTATTCTCCATTGTAGCTTATATACTCAAGTGATTCACCTTGAGGTAATGTTTCAACTCTTGTTAACTTATTCGAGATTATTTTTGATCTGTGCGATGCTTCTCCAATTTGTTTACTTGCTTCATCAAGTTTTTCTTGTGTTTTCTCGAGAAGCTCGCCAAATCGATTAAAATCTTTTTTAATCGTACCTAGCAACTTTCGTATTTCATTTGAGCGCTTTTCAACAGCAAGAGTTCGAAATCCCATTTGTAAGCTATTCAAAAGTGCTACTAGGGTTGAAGGCCCTGTGATAACCACATTGTGTTCTCTGCGCAGGTTCTCCTGCAAACCATTAATCCTTAAGACCTCAGAATACAATCCTTCTGTTGGCAAAAATAAAATGCCAAAGTCTGTCGTGTATGGAGGATCGATATATTTCCCTTTTATCTCTTTTGCAAAGAGTTTTATTTTTAATTCAAGCTGCTTTATTGAATTTTTTGTATCCTCAGTATTCCCTAATTCGGTAGACTCTATAATTCTTTGATAGTCTTCAATTGGAAATTTAGAATCGATAGGTAGCCAAAGCGGGGTTTTATCATCCTCATTTCCTGGGAGTTTTACGGCAAATTCAACAATAGCATTGCTGCCTTTTTTGGTTTTTACATTCCGCTCAAATTGCTCTGGAGTTAAAAAATCGCTTAAAATTCTATCAAGTTGCTCTTCTCCAAAAATACCTCTTGTCTTTATATTGCCTAAAACTTTTTGAAGATTATTGACTTCTGTTGCCATTCTTTGCATTTCACCTATGCCTAAGTTGACTTGGTCAAGTCTATCACCTACTAGTTTGAAAGATTGATTTAAACGCCTTTCAAGAGTTGAATTTAGTTTTTCATCAACAGTCATGCGCATTTGTTCTAATTTAATTTCATTTTCTTTTCTTAAATTTTCTAATTGGTATTCTAAAGTGTTTCGAACGTCTTTTATGCCATTTAAATTATTTAATGTTAAATTATTTAAGTGTAAAGCAAAATTTTCAGAGATTTCTTGTCTTGTATTTTTTAAATTTAGCATGAATTCTTCTCTATTTAATCTCATTTCTTCTTTCATCAAATTGGCAATTTTTAAATCTGTATTTTCTATTTTTTTAAATAAATCTTTATGTTTATAAATTATTTGTATCCAATAGATAAAAAATGCAATTAAACTGATGAGAAATATAGAATTATTAGATATATAAGCCATTTATTTATCCCCAATTATTTTTAATAAAAATATAAATTTTAGAGACACCTACATCTCTGATATTTTGCCATAAAAAACAGCATACCATTGAAGTTCTCATTTTGACGCTATAAGTCTTTTGTCATGCGGCGAGTTATCCACTTTCAATGTGGATAACTTATTTTGGATTTTCTTTAAATATGCCTCTTTTTTAGATTATTTAACTAAAAACTAAGATGCTGATTAAAATTGACAATTATGTTTTGTCAGGTGAAGGATGATAAATCAGAAGGGAGGGGGTTATGGTGCGCCAAGATAAGTGCGTAAGAACCAGTGAGTGCGAATCTCACCCACGTAAAGATTAGCCATCAGCGTGGAAGTAAGCAGTGCGATTAATAAGGTAACAAATTAATTGAAGCCATTGTG
>NZ_JBIPMD010000032.1:0-22968 GCF_044369315.1 Silvanigrella sp. | reverse complement strand
CAGGAATGGCCACAGCTCCACAAAATAAAGCAAACAACAGATCTTCTAGATCAAATTTTGAAAATGAAGAAAAAGCTCCTTTTCCAAGATCAAAAAATGCGGCTGAAATTTATGACTTTGGAAATAGAACAAAAAGTGAATTGGAAATGATACCTGTTGCACCCATTCATGATGTGAAATTACCAAGAACTCGATTTGGTCTTAGCCTCGAAGAAAAAGAAAGAATTAGAAAATAATTTTACACTCTTTTTTCTTGCAACCAACGTGTAATACTTGTCGCAAAATACCTGGGCACAAATTTAACAGAATAAGCACCAATTTTATTTACAACTCCTGGAATAATAAGACGTTGAGAATCGATTAAAGCTTTATACCCAGCTAATGCTACGGATTGGGAGTCGGCAGCTATTTTAGAATTGAATATTTTAGAAGTGGTATCAATTTTCGCAGCCGATTGAAAACCTGTCATTGTAGGGCCAGGACAGAGCACAGTCACATTCACGCCTGATCCTGATAATTCATTATCCAAAGCCTCACTAAATGATAATACAAAGGCTTTTGTTGCATAATATACTGTCATTAAGGGGCCTGGTTGAAACGCTGCCGTTGAAGCCACATTTAATATTTTTCCAAATTTCTTTTGCATCATTGGTTTTAAATAAATGTGAGTAAGTTCTGTTAATGAAGTAATATTAACTTGAATCATATTCGTCTGTGTATTTAAATCAATCTCATGAAAAAAACCCATAGCTCCAAATCCTGCATTATTTATTAAAAAATCAATATGCATATCGAGTGACTGAGTTTTTCTAAATAATTCTTTTGCAGCTCCAGGCAATGAAAGATCGCATGAAATAGGCTTGCAATTTACATTATACTTATTTATTAATTCATTGGTTAAATGTTCTAATTTATCTCCACTTCTTGCCACTAAAACTAAATTATAGCCGTCTTTTGCAAATAGATGAGCAAAATCTAAGCCAATTCCACTAGATGCTCCCGTTATTAAAACAGTTTGATTTTTTTTAGAATTAGGATTTGAATCTTTGATCATTTTTTGGTTTTACTCCACTACGTTTTAAAAGCGAGACCATTTTTAAAAATGCAGATAAATCACCCGTTATTGTTACCTTACCCGTAACAAAAGCAATATGAGCTTTTAAAGTACCCATGAGCAATTTATATAAAGTTGCGGAATCTGTTAAGATCATAGAACGTGATGAACCTTCAATGACATTTACAATTTGATTTTCGGAAACAGGCCATGGACAACCAGCATCTACTTGATATTCAATAATTGATTTTTCTAAATAAGATTTCATAAGGCATACAGACCAAGAGCCAATTTCATCGACCATAACAATAAATCTAGGATTCCCATCAATCATAAATAGATAATCTCCTTTTAACGAAGATCTATCTATTGGAGATAAATTTCTAAGCGCTGTACAAACTAATAATCGAAAAGAATCTGCAATTGACCATAATCTTTTTTCCTCATCTAAATCAATGTAATTAGCATCATTTTCTTGAATTAATTCCAAAATTTTACCTTTCAAATAAATAAAGAATTAAGGATCCCAAGAAAATTTTACTTGAGCTTCTCCTGAGTTCATTGAAAGAACAATAGTTCTATCTTGCGGATTGGGCAAACTTGAAGCCAATTCTTTCTTTTCAAATAAATCTTTCACTTCATTTCCCATTAATAAATCAAATGGCAATTTAAAAACAAGAACATAATATCGACTCCAACTAGAGCTCAAGGGAAAAAAAGGAGATAAAAGTTCTTTTTTGCGATATCTATCTATAGACTGAGGTCTTATCATAATGCCGTTAATAATGAGTTGAATCTTCCAAAGAGATTCATCGGAAAGATCTAAGTGAGCTTCCGATTTTGTAAAAAGATCTACGACAACACTAATTGTATCTTTAGATAATATAATTTTATCATCAAATTTCGCTTGACTCCCATGAATATCAATGAATCTATTTTTATATAATTCATCCATTTCGGGAGAAATTAATACCGCAGTTGTTTTTAAAATTAAATCTAAATCACGATAAGTACTTGCACTTTTACGCCATTTATCTAATACAGGTTGATATTTTGGATCATCAATTGCAGATGATGTAAGTTGTATTTTGGAATTCGTACTCACACATGCTGTACAAATTAACAAAAAAACGATATATGCAGGAACTTTAAGAAGGGAAATTAGACTATCGACAATAAAACTGTTTAATTTCACAATTACGCACCCTTGTTCTAAATAATAAAAAAACACACTTTGATAATGCGACTAGGTCTGCATCCTAGTCAAGATTCAGGAGAAATAAAGATGAAAGCCTTAAGAACTTTTTTTATGGAAGATTGGCTCGAATCCTTTAGATTTAAAGCAAAGTATAATTTGGGAGAATCTGGCGGACGTCCTAGGAAGGTCAAAGATCTCATTCATTTTTCAGGATTGCAGTACAATGATACTTTTTATGAATTTATGGAAATGAAACTATGTGATAGTCCAAACCGTGGTCGAGATGATTTAAGAAAAATCATTGCCCAATTTCATCCCGGTGCAGAAGTGGATAATATCCTTATAACTACGGGCACAAGTGAAGCTTTATTTTTATTATTTAGACATTTAAATCCTAAAAAAATTGCCTTAGCAATGCCTGCATTTCAATTATTATATGAATTACCTTTAGCATTAAATTCTGAAATTATTTCGTTACCTGTTCGATATGACATAACAGGAAAACCATTTATTGATGAAAAAGAATGGTTAGATATTATTTATACTCAAAAACCAGATTGTTTACTTATTAATAATCCACATAATCCCTCTGGAATTATTTTAAAAAAAGAGTTTTTAACAAATTTGTCAGAAACTGCGAATAAAATTGGATGCCATATTATAGGTGATGAACATTATCGATTTTTATCCTCACAAAACGAAATATTAGGAGATACAATATACAAAAGTGATGAAAATACTTTTGTAACAGGATCTTTTATCAAATGTTTTGGAGTTCCTGGCTTAAGAATAGGTTGGTGTGTCGGACCCAAAAAAGCACTCGATGCTCTTCAAAATGAAAAAAATTATACCACCCATACAGTGAATCCAATAACAGAATGGCTCTCTTATGAAGTCTTAAAAAATACAAATTCAAATTTATTTAAAATAATAAAAAAAGAATGGATTGAAAATAAAGCAATTCTAAATGAATTTCTTTCTAATTCAAAAACAATTTATGGGATTTCGCCTGAGGGTGGTCTTGTGACATCGCTGGGATTTAAAAATGCAAATTCAATAAATGAAACAAATAAATTAACAGAAATTCTTTTAAAAAATGGGATTTTTACTTTGCCACTTTCCTCTATGGAGTTTGGTACCTTAGATTTTCAAAATTTAAACACTTATAAAAATATCCCTTTATCAAATATTAATAAAGGGTATGGGATTCGCTTAGGACTTGGAATTGATCCTCATTTATTTTCACAAGCATTAAGAGAAATTGAAGAAGCACTTACCTAGCTAAATATTTTTTTAGTAAATTTAAAGTCATTTCAATTTCTTCCTCTGTTGTATTTGTAGATAAGGAAAGTCGAATTGCATTTTTTGCTAATTCGGGAGTTTTTCCCAAAGCTAAAATAACTTTTGAAGGTAAATTTGCGCCACTGCTACAAGCAGAACCAGAGCTTGCGCAAACTCCTTGCATATCCAATTCAACCAACAAATCTTCCCCTTTGAAACCTTTTCCAGTAACAGAAAAATTTACAGTATTTGGAATTACATTTTCAATAGGAGAATTCATTTCTATATGAGGTAGTTTTTGAATTCCTTCATATAATTTTCGACGAAGGATATCCATATTTTTACGCTTTACATTTGCTTCAGGAGCAAATAAATCACGAGCTATAAGACCTAAACTTACAATGCCTGGTAAGTTTTCTGTTCCAGCACGTCTGTTTTTTTCTTGAGCACCACCTAAAATAAAAGGTTTAAATTTACGACCTCTTCGTAAAAATAGAACTCCAATACCTTGAAGTGCTCCTAATTTATGAGCAGAAATGGCGCAGGAGTCTGTACCTGGTGATAACCATTCTTGTGAATTTATTTTACCAAAGGCTTGAACTCCATCCACATGAAAATGCATTTTTTGTAAAGATTCTTTTGAAATATCAGGATTTAAATATTTTAACGAAAGATCATCAAATTCTTCTTTATCATTTGGATTTACCAATATTCCCCAACGCTTATAGTGAAGATAATCCCCTATTTTTTTTACGGGTTGTATTGTTCCTATTTCATTATTTGCTGCCATTAAAGTTACTACTGTTGTTTCAGTAGTTAAATTTTTAATAAATTCTATTAAAGAAACATAACCAGAGTTTTCTAATGACAAAAATGTAAGTTTAAGACCTTCTGTATTTTTTAAATTTTCTAAAGGCTCTCGTATGGCAGGATGTTCAAAGGAAGAAGTAATGACATGCTGATTTTTTAAGGGAACATTATTTTGTTTGAGAACTCCAACGGTACCAAGATTATCGGCTTCCGAGCCTCCCGAAACAAAAATAATTTCGGCAATATCAACCCCAAGAGCATTGGCAATAAATCGTCTTGCTTCTGTCAAAGCAACAGAAGCTTCACGTCCTAGGGAATGCGGACTGGAAGGATTCCCTGAACAAACAGTTAATTTAGCAAATAACTCCGATAAATGTTCTTTATTTGGAGGACTTGTTGCATTGTGATCTAGATAAATTGTTTTCACTTATGGGAAGACCTCACATTTAATGATCTCCCTGCTTTTTTTTGCGTGAGTTACTTTAACATTTGCATTTTTTAATTGCACTTTTTTATTTTTCTTAAATGCAATGGATAAAACTTCATCTAAATTAGAAACAGGAACTACTTTCATTTCTTTAAGAACTTCTTCAGGAATTTCTTCAAGATCATGTTCATTTTCTGAAGGTATTAAAACTTGTTTAATACCATAACGATGTGCAGCTAATAATTTTTCTTTAATACCACCCACAGGAAGAACATCTCCTCTTAAGGAAATTTCCCCTGTCATAGCAAGATCAGAAGCTATTGGTTTGCCTGTAAATTGACTTACAATCCCAAGAAACGTAGCAACCCCTGCACTCGGTCCGTCTTTTTTAACAGCACCTTCAGGAAAGTGCACATGAAGATCTTTTTTGATGACATCTTTAGATTGAATGCCACATTGGCGAGCATTGGAACGGATATAAGCAAATGCGGTTTGAACGGACTCTTTCATGACATCACCAAGCTGTCCTGTTAAACCAAATTTTCCTGTCCCTGGAGCGCTCGATGCTGTTTCAATATAAAGAACATCGCCCCCGTTTGGCGTCCAAGCAAGGCCTGTAGCAACCCCTATAGGCAAAGATTCGGGTCTCTTTTTATCACTAAAAGGAGAAACCCCAATTAATTTGCGCAAAGTTTCAACATTAATTTCTTTTAAAAGAGGTTGTCCTTTTTCTTTTTGAGAATCTTCGGAATCCTTATTTGTCATTCCCGCATCGACACATTCTCGAGCAATTCCACGAATCACCCCAGATAACTCTCTTTTTAACTGACGGACTCCGGCTTCTCTCGTATAAAGTTGAATTAAGCTTCGCATTGTTTCTTTAGACATTTTTAAATTAACAAGATCGGTCATACCATGATCATCAATAACTTGTGGCAATAAATGGTCAAAGGCAATGTGTTCTTTTTCTTCTAAAGTATAACTACTGAGATCTACAATTTCCATACGATCTCTTAAAGGAGCCGGAATGGAAGATAAGTTATTTGCAGTAGCAATAAAAAATACTTTACTTAAATCAAGAGGAACATTTAAATAATGATCCATAAAGACATTATTTTGTTCTGGATCTAGAACCTCAAGCAACGCACTTGAAGGATCTCCACGGCCATCCGAAGCAAGTTTATCAATTTCATCAAATAAAATAACCGGATTCATTGTACCTGCTTTTTTAAAAGCATCGGCAATTTTTCCAGGCATGCTTCCAATATAGGTTCTACGATGCCCACGTATTTCTGCTTCATCACGAACACCGCCTAAGGCAATGCGAGTAAATTTTCTTCCTAATGCTTTTGCAATAGATTTCCCTAAACTCGTTTTCCCGACACCAGGAGGTCCTACAAAGAGCAATATGGGTCCTTTTAAAGAGTTTTTTAATGCACAAACTGCTAGAAATTCCAAAATACGTTTTTTCACTTTGGCAAGACCGTAGTGATCTTTATCTAATATTTTTTGAGCTTCTTTTAAGTTGATTTCACTTTCAGAAAATGTTCCCCAAGGAATGTCTAAAAGCCAAGTGATATAAGTGTGGCTCACCATATATTCGGGTGAACCAGGCTGCATCATGCCCATTCTTTCCACTTCTCTTAAAGCAACTTCTTTGGTTTCCTCACTCATTTTACTATTTTGAATTTTTTCATTTAAATCAACAGGATCACTAGATGAAGAGCTGGAACTACGTCCATCTAATTCACCAAGTTCTTTTTGAAGAAGCTTGAGCTGTTCCCTTAAAAAATACTTACGCTGTTGTTTTCCCATTTCCGACTTCACATCGGAATTTATTTTTTGAGAAATTTCAAGTACTTCTATTTCTCTTACAAGAAGTGAGTGAATCACTCTTAATCTCTCTTCAACATCTTCTGTTTCAAGGAGATTTTGTTTCCCTTTAAAGTCAATACTTAAATAAGGAATGATTAAATTTGCTAAATAATCGGGATCTTGAACATTTTCAATGAATAGATTCGCTTCATTCGGAATATTGGGAGATAAACTGATTGCCTTTTGAACAAGTTGTTTCATTGCTTTTCCTAAAGCAATGACTTCTATGCTTCCATACCCCTCTTCTGAAGGTTTAGAGGAATCGAGATATTCAATTTCTGCAGAGAGGTGATCAATCTCCGAATTCACATAATTTAAAACTCGGAATCGCCTTACTCCTTGAACGACAGCCCCATAAGAATTGTCTGGAAATTTCATTATTTTTAAGACTTTAGCCTCTGTTCCTACTTCAAATAAATCACTCGGAGTTGCAGACTCAACTTCAGAACTTTTTTGAGCTAAAATTCCAATTTTTCCACCAATTCGAATGGCTCTATCAACAGATTCGTTAGTCCATTCTTTTCCTGCCGTAAAAGGCAGGACATTGTGTGGAAAAAGAACAATATTTTTTACAGGCACAATTTTAAGAACACGAACGTTTTCTTTTTCTTCCCCATTTTTTTCATCATTTTCTTTAGGCTTTTTGGCTAAAACCCGTATTTTTTTATTCACAACAACAGGAAGTTGGGCAGAATCCTCAGCAAGAGAGTCACTTTGTTCTTCAACCTTCACTTTACTGATTTTAGATAACTTATTATTTTTTTTGTCTTCCATGATACCCTCTTCATGCCCTCGACAGTTGTGGCCAAAGGAATTTATATTCGTTCCCTGCGAATATGGCTCGCATTATGAATATGTCAATATCTTAAAAGAATCTTGTTAATCCAAAGTTAAAACCTTGCATCTATGAAGAAATCCTGATAAAGGCTTTAAGCTTACGGCTGGATTTGGGATCTATTTATACCAAAATATCTGCTGTTTATTTTTCTGAAATATAAAAGTTCTTGGAGGTTTCTTTATGTCACGTGTATGTGAACTTTCTGGTAAAAGCGGTCTTGTTGGAAACCGTGTATCCCACGCTAAAAATAGAACTAAGGTTCGCCTTCTTCCGAATCTTCAATCCAAAAGCATTTATGCTCCAGGACTTGGAAAATTTGTTAAAGTTCGTTTAAGCACAAGCGCTCTTCGTACTGTTAATAAAATTGGTATCGAAGCTTATTGCGCTAAAAAAGGAATTATCATCGGATAATCTCTTTTTATCTTTTTAAAAAAGTCCTTCTCCTTTATTAGGAGAAGGACTTTTTTTATTTCCTATTTGTAAAAAAATGAACCGATAGATCGATCCATTTTATAATAGAGTTCTTTTCTTGTTTAATTTCTATAACAGCCATGTCATAACTCATTTGATAACATTTGTTTAAATCTTTTCTATAAACAAAACCTCCATAAGATTCTGCTATGGAAATTCTTCCACAGCTTGGGTTTTGTTTGATTTTAAATGTAATATTTGAATCGGAATCTAAAATTCCATTTTGATATAAATTAATTTCAGGACTATTCCCTATAAACAAATAACCAGAAATGGTGTCGGATTGGCTTTTAAAAGTAAGACCAATCTTGTTTATTTTTTTATTTTGAGAATATAATGGATTTTCAGATAATTTATTTTTTTCAGTCGCTTCTCTTTTTCTTCTTTTATTATCTTCATTTTCCGAATAATATTCAGAATATTGATTTAAATTAATTACATTATTATCTTGAAATTTCTGGAGTTCACCTTTAGCCAATATTTCCCAATCTTCAAAATCACTTGAGGCAGATATCATATAATTTTTTATATTATTATAACCTTTATCTTGATATACATTTAAATAATACTCTTTTAAATCATAATAATCACCTAAATCTATTGTTATTTCATGCGGAAATGGAATTGATTTGCCATTATTCCAGCCATTTGAATACTCTGTATGCCAAAATGTTTTTGGGTTTTTATCAATCGCATTTTTGGCATGAAAATTTCTTATATTTTCTTCACTTGTAACATATTTTATTGACCACTTTTTCTTTAATATTTTTTGATTATTTTTATCAATTAAATCAATTTCTGAAATACTTGTATGACTTGAATAATCTGGATTAATGTAATGGCTATTTAATAGCTTCAGTTTAAGATACCGGTGTAATTTCTTTTTTTTGAGGTTCATGAATATCTGAAATAATAACAGGAATTGGCAATTCATTTGAAGGAGATTCAATATTAATTTGAGAAAGTTCTTTTTTTCTCCATTAATATCACAAAATATTTTTGCACTATAGTAATCCCTATTTTCATATAAAAAGTTTATATGAAACATATTCATTTTAGAATTATGAAATCGATAGTCTTCCAGTTTTACATTTTCTGTTCCGCTACTAGAATGAACAGACAACCAACACCCCGTTTTTTCCTCTTTTTCAAACGGATAAACATAGCCAAGATTTCCATATAACGCAGGATAAATATGACTTGGCAATTTCCCTACAGGATCATAAAAACCAACCAATGTCATAATAGGAACATCATAATATTTTGGAATAGGATAATTTGTTTTCCATTGAATGATCATTTGTTTAAAATATTCATTCCAAACCATGTATCCTGTTGGACTTTCTTTTGAAATAACAGAATATTTAGCTAAATCTTTTTGAACAATTTCAGAAGTATAATTTGTGAATTGGGTATATTTTGAAACATTTCCATTTTCTTCGGCACCAGCCATGGGATGTGCATTAAAATCGTAAAGATTTTTCCAAGTTACTTTATATTGTTTATTAGACCATTTTCTCCATAACAAAGAACCAAGCATCACATTTCGATTGGCATCATAGCCCCATCCCGATTTTTCATTATGAAAGTTATATTTTTCTCCTCCATGATAATGATCTACATGAAATGAGTGCGCTAATTCATGACTAAATTCATTTCCTTTTGTTGAATCTAATGTGGCAAGTCCATTTCCCCCACTTAATCCATGATTTATATTTTCTCCATTTTTATAACTACCTGTTCCTCGATGGATTTGAATTTGTTTGAAATTAAAGTAACTTTGTTCCATAGCAATGGAACTAAAAATTCCATAATTCGCTCGATTTATTCCAGCACCAAATAAACCTTTCAAAATCTCTTCACGCATATCACCAAATTCCCAGCCCCCTAACGAATCACTCAAATTATCGGGAGTATATATTTTCCCATCTGGCATGACTATTTTATCTTTTATCTCTAAAGGCAAAAAGGTTCCTAATTTTAATTTTGCTACAGGTACTGTTTGAAAAAAATCATTTGCTTCATTTAAAGGATCTAACTCAAGCTCTTCGGGTTCTCTTAATTTACTTAACATCCCTAAACGAAAATTTGTCAAAAAGATTTCACTAGGAGCTCCAAAATTGAATTGTTCTTCATCTAAAATTCCAACCCTTCCTTTTTGATCCTTAAATTTTAAAGACAACCCATGCCTTATCCATGAAGCAGGCAATGGAATACTCCAAGCCTTTGTTGAATATTTCACTCGTGGAAGATTATTCTCTAGTGCGGTATTTTGATCTGTGGCAGGAAAAAAAGAGGGTGAATTCATCATAAATTTACCAAGTACTTTTCCTTTATAAAAGCCAGTAACCTGTATATTTTCAATTGTATTCGAATATTTTGGAGTCAATAAAAGCAGGGCTCGGCGGTTTGTTACCAATTGTAATGAATCATTAGGCATTATAGATCTTGATTGTACAAATTCAATCATTCCTTCTAAATCTTTTTTTAGATGATTTACAAAAGGATAATCATCTCTAAATCCAATTATCTTTGCTTGAATTTTTTGAAAAAAAGAAAAAAATAAAATCAAATAAATTATATAATACTTTTTCATTATCAAATTCCAAATTTAAATGAAGCTAAAAAAAACAAAAACGAAAAATTTTTAAACTTCTTCTCGTTATTTAAAAAAATTATCTACTGCAATAAAATAAATTTAAAAAGACAAAATGATTGATATTTAATAAACAATTCAAATCATTTATTAATAATTGTTTTTTTATAAATAAACATTTTATTTAAATTTAGTAAACAAATCATGAATTATTTAAATAGTAAAAATAAAAACGATATTGTCTATTTTTTAATCAAAAATCTTCAAATTGTAGATATATTAGTCATGTTAGATATTTTAACTTAACAATATGGAATAGTTAAAAATGGTACATAAATTGCTATATTTAAAATGAATTCAGAATCTTTATCTAAGGAAATGGAATGAAATTTAAATTTTCAATATTAATTATTGCCGTTATCTCTTTATTTAGTTCTTGTACAAGAATGAAAACCATGTTTTCCTCTGAACGTTATTGCACAGAAGAACGTAAAATTTATATCAATAAAAAAACAAATAAAAGAAATTGTAATCCTATTGGCTATGAAGAAGAAGCTGATACAGGAACGCTCTCGCTTCCTAGTGCCTGAGTCCTTAATTCTTGGTCTAATAGTGTAATTTTATTTTTCATAATTTCATGAGCACGGGTCATAAGACTTGTGATTTCTTCTACAGAAACCCTTTTAGTTTGAATAGGTTCAAGAACTTCTACAAGTATTTTTCCGGGGTTCCATTTTTTGAAATTAAGTGAATTTTTAAAAGTATTTACAACAATTGGCTGTAAGGGCACATGATTTTGTAAAGCCGCATAAAAAGCACCTTTTTTAAACTCTTTCAAACCTCTCCCATGACTTCGAGTTCCTTCTGGAAAAATCCAAAGAGAAGACCCATTTTGGATTGCGATATCGACATTTCTCATTGTTCCCATTGCTTTTTTATGATTTTTACGATTTAAAAGTAAATTGCCTGCCAGATAAAATACCCAACCAAATAATGGAAACCAAATTAATGATTTTTTCCCAATAATCAATGTGTTAGGTGGAATAATAGCACCAAAAACAATAGCATCAAAATAAGATTGATGGTTTGCAATAATTACAGAGTGCTTATGATCATGCAGAATTTGTTCGCCTCTTAAATTCACCTTAATTCTTAATATTTTAGCTGAAATATAAGAAAATGTTTTACCAAAAATTAAATTATTGCTTGTGTTCTTAAAACGAATTAAAAAGACAAACATAAAAATAAAACTTAATAGAAAAAAAACCATAAATATAAGAACAACTCTTAAACTTAATAATATTGATCCCAGCATGTAAATTCCATTCTGAAAAAAGTGACATAAATCAACTTAACAAAAAACATCCTGTAAAGCTATAAATATAAAATCAAATATTTCAAGATTTGACAAATTTATTTTTTTTAGACACAATAATAATTCAATAATATTAACTATCTAATTAGGTTTTTATGTTAAAGGAACTCATTCGTCAATTCGAAAATCTTGAAAAAAAGCACCCAGGAAATATTCCTGATAGCATTTTTTTTGATTTTGGGAATCATGATGGTCATATTTCTATTTGCAGCATCATTCATGGAAATGAAGTGGGATCCCTGCCTGCTATATTGAAATTAATTGATGATCTTGTAACTAAAAAAATGAAATATGAAGGTAAAATAAGTTTTATTTTAGGAAACAAAAAAGCATCATTTGAAAATAAAAGGTATCTTCAAGACGATTTAAATAGAAGTTTTGGAAAAAATTTAGATTATAAAAATTCAATTGAAAAACAAAGAGCATTTGAAATTAAAAAAATACTAGATATGAGCGATGTCTTTATAGATTTTCATCAAACAACAATGCCTTGTAAAGAACCTTTTTATATTTTTGCTATGCACCAAGAAAGTTATTTATGGGCGCGTGCCATTGGAAATTGTAAAATTTTTGTGACAAGAAAAAGCAATAAGCCATACTCCCACGAAGGAATGTGCTCAGATGAGTATATGAGGTCATTAAATAAACCAGGCATTACATTAGAACTTGGGGAACAAGGTTTTCATAAAAATTCGGAGATAGTTTGTTATAGAGCAATAAAAAAAGCTCTTTATATTATGGACGAAATTTTTTTGAAAAAAAAATCATTAAAAACAATTGCAAAAAAAAATCAAGATTTTCAATTTTTAACTATAAAACACAGTGAAAAATTCGCAAATGACAAAATGAAATTAGTAAACGACATTTTTAATTTACAAAAAATAGAAAAAAATAAAATAATGGGAACTCTTGAAAATGGAAAATATTTTTATAGTCCCATGGAAGGCTTTGTCTTATTTCCGCAATACCCAAAAAGAAATGAAAAAGAATTTGTCATTGATCCTCTTCCCCCCTATATCTATGCATTAGCAATAGAAATTAAAAAGTTTTAGAATTTATTTGTGAATACCTTGCTTTTATATCTGCCACTATGCTTTACAGATGAAGTTAACCCAAATAGGGCTTGTTATCATTCCATCCAAGAGGTGAGCATGACACAATTTGCAAAAGTGCAAGCAACCCGAGGTGCTTTTTTTAGAGCCGACTTTATTGTTATTTTAGTTGTTATTATTTTAGGAATGGGTTTTGCTAATTTTTTTAGCTTAGGAAGTTCTGCTTATCTTGAAAAAGTTGAAATAAATACATCTTTATCTTCATTGCCTAGTTATTCCCTTTTATCTTTAGTCCGAAGTTTATTTGCACTCATATTTAGTTATATTTTTGCTGTTATTTATGGTACAATTGCCGCGAACAATAAAACTTTTGAACGATTTTTAATTCCCTTATTAGATGTTTTGCAAAGTTTACCTGTTGTTGCTTTTTTACCAGGTTTTGTTCTTGCACTCATCTCTGTTTTTCAAGGAAGCCGCTGGGGATTAGAAATTGCTTGTATATTAACCATTTTTACAGGTCAGGTGTGGAATCTTGCTTTTGCCTATTACGAATCTCAAAGAACTCTTCAACCTGAGTTCAAAGAAGTTGCAAAAATTTATAAATTATCACAAGTGCAAAAATTCTTTTTTGTTGATTTACCAAATGGTTATCGTCCCTTAATTTATAATGGGATGATGTCTATGGCTGGAGGTTGGTTTTTTCTTACAACCTGTGAAGCATTTACATTAGGTAACAAGGACTTTCGTTTGCCTGGTTTGGGCAGTTACCTTTCAGAAACATTTTCTACTGGAAATTATTTTAACTTTAGCATTGGCTTAGTTACATTATTGATAATTATTATAGGGACCGATCTCCTTCTTTGGAAACCATTGATTGCCTGGGTAACACGATATCGTGATGGTGATGATGGGAAAGGTATAGAAGATGAAAGTTGGTTTTTAAATATCATTCGCCAAACTAGCATTCCAGATTTTATTTCTAGTTTTTTCAAACGAAGTGTTTTATTTTTATTTCCAAAAGCTGTCATTAAAGAATCTGGTGCCACAAGAAAATATTTAATAGATAATATTGATAAATGGGGAACAATTATCAGTCCCAAAAACTGGTTTTCCGATGAAAATGTTAATAAATTTAGAAGATCTTCTTTACTATCATTAATAGTTACTTTTGCTATTGGCGGTCTTGTTTTTACGTTACTTCCCAAATTACCTACATTTGGGCAATCTCTTGCTTCATTATCAAATAAGGATTGGTTTACTTTAATTCATGCCGTTTTTTTAACAGGATCTAAAGTATTTTTTGTCATTTTAATAAGCTCAATTTGGACAATTCCAGTTGGTTTATGGCTAGGTTTAAATCCAAGGTTAGAGCGCATTTGTCAGCCTATAATCCAAAATCTTGCCGCCTTTCCCGCTCCTGTTTTATTTCCACTAATTACTTTGAGTTTTAGTTTTCTCAACTTACCGCCCTTTATAAATGCAACACTGTTAATGTGTGTTGGTAGCCAATGGTATATTTTATTTAATGTTATTGGCGGAGCATCAAGAATTCCTGCTGATTTAAAATTTGTAACTCAAATTTATAAATTTTCTTTATGGCATCGCTTCAGTAAATTATATTTTCCAGCTATTTTACCCTCACTCGCTACGGGCTGGATAACAGCAGCGGGAGGAGCATGGAATGCAAGCATGGTGGCAGAAGTTGTCGAACTTCCAGGAGGCTCAATGCATTCTTTTGGGATTGGAGCTGAATTAGCAAATGCATCGGCTCAAGGCAATTACCAAAAATTAATTGCCGCTATTATTTGCATAGCTGTTACTTTAGTAATTTTAAATAGAACTTTATGGCGCACTTTACATATTTATGCCGAAAGAGTTAAGGATTAAAAGTATGTCCAAAAAGAAAATTGTTCTTTCCGTTCGTTCCTTATGTAAAGACTACAGGCGCCCAAGCGGAAATATGTTTACCGTACTTGAAGGAATAAATCTTGATATCTACGATGGTGAGTTTTTAGCTCTTGTGGGATTGTCAGGATCAGGAAAATCAACGTTGTTACGTTGTATGGCTGGATTGTTAAGTCCTGATAGAGGAACTGTAAGTTATGCAAATCCTTCACCAGAAAATATGCAATTAAGTGCCTTTGTATTTCAAAATTTTGCTTTATTTCCTTGGATGACAATTCGAGAAAATATTGCTGTGTCCATGCCTAAGTTAACAAAACAGGAACAACACATTCGTATTGACCGCATTATTCAATTAGTGGGATTAAAAGGTTTTGAAGATGCTTTTCCTCGCGAATTGAGTGGTGGCATGCGACAAAGAGTCAGTTTAGCGCGCGCCATGGTCTCCGACCCTATGATCATGTTTATGGACGAACCCTTTTCTGCCTTAGACCCATTAACAAGTGAATCTTTAAGAGCAGAACTTGTTCGCCTTTGGGCACAACCAGACAGAAAAATTCGATCTTGTGTTTTAGTAACACACCGATTTGAAGAAGCGCTTCAACTTGCAGATAGAATATTAATATTATCCTCAAATCCTGGTACTATATTTCGTTCCATTGAAATAAATTTACCAAGACCAAGAATGCCAAACTCTATTGAATATAAAGAAATTGAAGAACAACTTGAAAAAGCCTTTGGACAGTTACACTTAGATAAAGTAACAGATGATACCGAATACGAAACGATTGCTCCTGAAATTCAACCCATTCAGAAACCAACAGAGATTCAAAATAAAAGTAAAACAGCATCTCCTGTTGCTGATAAAAACCAGGAAGAGAGCAAATTAAATAAAGATATTCAACATACTAAAACAAAAAGAGTAAAACCTTTAATTAATACCAACCTCACCCTTGTCGAAGGTCTTGTTAGTAGGTTAAGCACAGAAGTCGAAACAACAGATTTATATGATCTTTGTGAAGATATGGGACAAAGCGTAGATCAAGTTTTACCTGCTGTTGCTGCAGCCGAAACATTAGGATTTATTATTACTCCTGGTATTCGCGTTGTATTAACGGAAGAAGGCAGAAAATTTGCATCGGAACATGATGCCGAAGCTCGTGGTAAAATGATGCGTTACGCTATATTAAAACTCCCAGTGGTTTATTCAATTTATGAACTTGTTAAAAATAGTGGGGAAGAAGGATTAGAAGCAGACATAGCGATTGAACAAATTGTGATGATGCTTCCCTTTGAGGACCATGACGTACAGTTTCAGACGCTTTTAAAATGGTGTCGTTATGCAAATTTAATTGTTTACGATTCCGATGAAGAAAAATTGTTTATACCCGATTAAATTTGTTAGTCTCAGCAACATAAGCACCAGGCAGGGAAACCTGGGGCAAGGTGCATTTGCATTTCTGTTTACTTTCCTGATAAGGACTTGCGGCAATTATGAGTGGTAATTTTAATTCTGTTTTTCAAAACAATGCAGGCTATGTAGAAGAGATGTTTGCTCGATATTCTTCTGATCCAAATTCAGTTGGTATTGAGTGGAGATCCTATTTTGAAGGATTTCATGAAGGATTTGGTACGGCTACTGCTCTTGCAAGTAATGTATCTCATTATGATGAATTATTAAAAAATATTGGTGAAAATTCTTCTAAAGAAAGAGATCATTCGCCTTCAAGTTCCATTAATGCAGATTCTCTCTCCTTTGAATTTAAAGTTGCCGCTTATGTTCAAGCCTGGAAAACGCATGGACATTTACAAGCAAAAACAAATCCGCTTGGATACGAAGCACCTAAAGCTCCTACCCTTATTCCAGAAACTTATGGAATTTCAAAAGAAGATTTCACTAGAAAAACTTCAGCTGGTTTATTAATTGGCTTGAGTATTATGAAATTTGAAGAGCTTTCCTTAGAACTTCAAAAAAGATTTGCTGGCGTTGTTGGTGCTGAAATAGAACATATTGAATGCCCCGAAGAAAAAGCATGGCTTCATGCTGAATTTGCAAAAATACATGCTCCCGTTAATAAAGAAACACAAAAATCAATATATCATGAACTTGCTAAAGCAGATTCTTTAGAAAAAACAATTGCAACAAAATATATTGGAAAAAAAAGATTTAGTATCGAAGGAGCAGATGCTCAATTTCCTGCCGTTGAAAGTTACATGGAACAAGCTGCTAAATTAGGAGCTCAAGAATGTACTATTGCCATTGCACATCGTGGTCGTTTAAATTTTTTAGTAAATGTCATTGGAAAACCCTTAGAGCGTTTATTTACCGAATTTGAAGGTTATCCTCATGATGGTTTGCATGGAGACTGTGATGTTAAATATCATTATGGATATGAGTCTGAAAGACAAACACGTGATGGTCAAAAAATAAATATATCCATGCCATTTAACCCAAGTCACCTAGAATACGTTGGTAGTGTTGCCATGGGTGATACCAGAGCGCGTCAGACCATGTATTATAATGGGGACACATCTAAAGTAACAAGTATTGTTCTTCATGGTGATGCCGCTTTTTCCGGACAAGGTATCGTATTTGAAAATGTCCAAATGATGTCCCTTCAAGGATATAATGTAGGCGGTACAATTCATATTGTTGCAAATAATCAAGTTGGCTTTACTACAGATCCTTCTGACTCTCGCTCTGCTACTTATTGTACAGATGTAGCTAAAGTAACAGGATCTCCTGTGTTCCATATTAATGCTGATAATTTAGATGAATTGCACAATTTGATGGTAATGGCTGCAAATTATAGATATAAATTCAAAAAAGATTTTTACGTTGATCTCGTTTGTTTTAGAAGATATGGACATAACGAAACAGACGAACCTTCTTTTACCCAACCGTTACTTTATAAAGTGATTAAAGACAAATTAGCACCTTTTGAAGAATACGCTAAGTACTTAACAACAAGTCATAGTTTTATCGACGATGAGTTAAAAGCGATTTATAATAAATATAGAGCTGACATGAATGCGGTTTATGATAAAGTAAAATTAGAGCACATGCATATAGAACAGTTTGTTCCTTTAAGAGAAGCGGGTGAATTAAAACTTGCTTCAGAAAAAGACATGCTTAAACCAGCTAAAACACAACTTTCTCTTACTAAAATTAAAGAACTTGCCGTAAAAATTTGCCATTTACCAGAAACATTCACTCCTAATCCAAAATTAGCAAGAATTATTGTCTCTGAACGTAAAGAAATGGCTGAAGGCAACAAAAAGTTAGATTGGGGCATGGCAGAGCTTCTCGCTTATGCAACTTTATTAAATGAAGGATATAGCATTCGTTTAGCTGGAGAAGATGCTCAAAGGGGCACATTTTCTCATCGCCATGTTACTTTAGTAGATTTTGAAAATGGCTCACGCTACACTTCTATCTCTGAATGCGCAAAAGAAAATTCTAAAGTAGAAATCATTAACACTCTTCTCTCTGAAGAAGCCGCAATGGGCTATGAATACGGTTATGCTGTACGAAATGCAAAAGGTCTTGTTCTCTGGGAAGGACAATTTGGAGATTTTGCAAATGGAGCTCAAGTCATTATCGATCAATTTATAGCATCTGGCGAAACAAAATGGGGACAAACACAAGGTCTTGTCTTATTGTTACCTCATGGTATGGAAGGCCAAGGAGCTGAACATTCCAGTGCACGCCTTGAAAGATTCCTTCAGTTATGCGCTGATGGCAATATGCAGGTTTGTTACTTTACAAATGCTTCTCAAATTTATCATGCCTTAAGAAGACAAGTTACTCGTAATTTTAGAAAGCCGTTAATTCTTATGACACCAAAAAGTTTCTTAAGAAGCCCACGCGCTGCAACTACACTTGAAGAATTAGCGTCTGGACATTTTGAAGAAATTTTAGATGATTCAAGAATAGTTAAAGCATCTAAAGTGGAAAGAGTTTTATTTTGTACTGGAAAAATATCTTTAGATCTTTTTGATGCCCTTGATAAAGAAGAATATAAAAACAAATCAGAAACAACCGCAATTATCCGTATAGAACAACTTTATCCATTTCATATGGAAAAAGCAGTGAGTATATTATCACACTATAAAAATGCAAAAGTGATTGGTTGGGTTCAGGAAGAACCTGCAAATATGGGCGCTTGGAGTTATATTCGAAATGAACTTCATAATGTAATTAAAAAATCAGGAATACAAAATGAAATAAACTACTTTGGAAGAACACGTAGAGCGACTCCTGCAGTTGGACTTGAAAAACTACATTTTATTGAACAAGAGAAAGTAATTAAAGGTGCACTTGAAGCAAATCATTCAATAGAAGTATAAATCTTTAATTGAATGATTTGTTACCTTTAATCATTTTCAAAAAAATTTATTCTACTTTTCAAATATATTCGTTCTTTATTTCCAAAAAATAAAAAAATAGTTATATTCTTATAAAGATTTTCTGAACCTATTGAAGACAATTCAAAATACATATATGAATTAATTCTAGTTCTTTAAATACATAAGAGGAATTCTATGTCTAAACGAATGAGTATTACTATTACAGCTTTGGTTTTAGTTTTTGGCGCTATTTTTGGTTGGTACGGAGTTCGCCAATATTTTATGAAAAAGTTTTTTTCTACATTTGAACCACCACCTGTTGTTGTCTCTGTAGCAAAAGCAAAATCGGACAATTGGCAACCGTATTTAAATTCAGTTGGTTCTTTAAGCTCCATAAATGGAGTCGATATTAGTGCTGAAACATCTGGACAAGTAAAAGCAATTTATTTTGATTCAGGTAAATTTGTAAAACAAGGCGAACCCCTTGTGCAGCTTGATGACTCCAGTGAGCAAGCACAACTTAAAGATATTTCTGCACAACTTCAATTAGCTCAAGTAAATGACAAACGTATTAAACAATTATTTTCACAAGGAGCAGCTTCGCAGTCTTCGGTTGATGATTCTGCATCAAAAGTAAAACAGCTTCAGGCGAATTATGAAAATGCACGATCCATGATTGCAAAAAAATTAATTAGAGCTCCCTTTAGCGGAAAAATTGGAATCAAACAAGTTAATATAGGTCAATATATTCAGGCTGGTTTTGCTTGTGCCAGTTTGCAAACATCAAATGCACTTTATGCACAAATTACATTGCCACAACAAGACACAAATAAAATTGCAATACTTCAAGAGGTTCTTATAAATGTTGATGCTTACCCTAATTTAATTTTTAAGGGTAAAATTAATGCGATTGACTCCAAAGTAGATGAAGCAACAAGAACAATTCATGCACAAGCTACAATTGATAACTCTGAAAATAAATTGTTACCTGGTATGTATACTTCTGTAAAAGTAGCTCTTCCCATTATTCCAAATTCAATCATTTTACCTCAAACAGCAATTACCTATACTCTTTATGGAGATTCTGCCTTTATTGTTACTTTACTTGATAAAAAAACAGACAAAGGAGATTCTCTTGGAACAGTTAAAAGAGTCTTTGTAAAAACAGGCGAAAAACGTGACAACTCCGTTGTTATTCTTGAAGGAATTAAAGAAGGTAATCTTGTTGTTAGCAGTGGGCAACTTAAATTAGTTGATGGTTCTAAAATTGCTATTAACAATTCTGTTAATTTATAAAAGTGTGAGCTAGCAGAGGAAAAAAATGAAATTCACTGATATTTTTATCCAAAGGCCAGTGCTTGCCACTGTTGTCAGTATCTTAATATTTATGGTGGGCTTAAAATCCGTATTTAACCTGGATTTAAGACAATATCCCAAAGTTGAAAATACCGTTATTACCGTGATGACAACTTATCCCGGAGCCAATGCAGAACTCATGCAAGGCTTTATTACACAACCAATACAAACTTCTGTTTCTTCTGCAGAAGGAATTGATTATATTAATTCCTCAAGCTCACAAGGTGTTAGTAAAATTGAAATTCACTTAAAATTAAATTTCAATTCAACAACAGCTTTTGGAGACATTTCAGCAAAAGTTAACGCAGTTAGAGCCGTTATTCCAAAAGAAGCAAACGATCCTGTCATTACAAAAACAACAGGAAGTACACTAGCAGCTTTATATATAAGTTATTCTAGTGATAAAATGTCTGGACCACAAATTTATGATCTATTAAGCCGTGTCGTTCAACCCAAAATGCAATCTGTTTCTGGTGTTGCAAGCGCTGATATTTTAGGTGGAAATCCTTTTGCAATGCGCATTTGGTTAAGACCACAAAAAATGGCGGCATTGGGTATTACGGCAGATGATGTAGGCCAAGCACTGAGAGCAAATAGTTATCTTTCTGCAGCAGGACAATTAAAAGGCCAATACACCATTACAAATATAAGTGCGCAAACAGATTTACATAGTGAGCAAGAATTTAAAGATCTTGTTGTCAAACAAGTTAAAGGTAAATTAATTCGCATGAAAGATGTTGCAGATGTAGAACTTGGCTCACAAAGTTATTCTTCTTCTGTTACGTTTAATGGAAAAAAAGGTGTATTCATTGGCATTCAAACTGTTCCTTCTGCCAATCCTTTAACTGTTGTAAAAGACGTTCGAAAAATGATCCCTATTATAGAAAAAGATCTTCCTCCGTCTTTAAAACAACTTATCGTTTATGACTCGACAGAATTTATTTCAGCATCTATCGATGACGTAATTAAAACATTAGTTGAAGCTACATTAATAGTAATTATTGTTATCTTTTTATTTTTAGGATCACTCCGTTCCGTTAGTATTCCTATTGTAACAATACCATTATCTCTTATTGGTGTTTGTTCCATTATGCTTTTACTAGGTTATTCTATTAATTTATTAACCTTGCTTGCCATGGTTCTTGCCATTGGATTGGTTGTGGATGACGCTATTGTTGTTGTTGAAAACATTCAACGTCATATAGAAGAAGGCAAGTCACCATATGATGCTGCCATTATCGGAGCTCAAGAAATTGCGGTTCCTGTAATTACAATGACAATTACATTAGGCGCTGTTTATGCCCCAATTGGTCTTATGGGTGGATTAACGGGAGCTTTATTTAAAGAATTTGCTCTTACTCTTGCATCTGCCGTTGTTGTTTCTGGTGTTATTGCATTAACATTATCTCCCATGATGTGTTCTAAAATTCTGATTCATGAACCATCGGACAAAGGTTTTGCGAAATGGCTTGATAAAAAATTTAACCAAATGCAAACAAAATATGAAAATTTACTTCACAGTGTGCTTCAATATAAACCTGTAGTCCTTGTTTTTGGTTCCGTTATACTTGTTAGTGTTTATTTCTTATTTGCCCTCACACCAAAAGAACTCGCCCCAAAAGAAGATCAAGGCTTTTTAGCTATGATTTCTACTGCACCTCAGTATGCGAATGTTCACTATCTTGAGAAATACACTTCAGAAATAGATAAAATCCTATTAAAGTATGATGAAAGAGCGGCAAACTTTAATGTCAATGGAATGGGTGCTGAAAACTCTGCTTTTTCAGGTCTCATTTTTACACCATGGGGCGATCGAAAACGCTCTGCAATAAAGTTACAAGAAGTCATTCAAAAAGAATTGTCTCAAATTGCTGGATTAAAATCTTTCATATTCTCTATGCCCGATCTTCCAACAGGGGCAAATGGACTTCCTGTTCAATTCATCTTAAAAACTACGGATGATTATAAAGTTCTTTATAGTGTAATGGAAGAACTAAAAGTAATAGCAAAAAAGAGCGGTTTATTTATTGTACTTGATAGTGATTTAAGTTATGAATCACCTCAATTAAATGTTAAAATAGATAAAAACAAAGCTACCGAAATGGGAATTACAATGCAAACAATTGGTAATTCTTTAGCAACCATGCTAAGTGGAGCATATACAAATTTATATAATATGAATGGTAGAAGTTACCAAGTTATACCACAATTAAAAGATGCAGATAGAAGCAATCAAGATGAACTTAATAAAGCATATATTCGAAATGCAAACGGTATTCTTGTTCCTTTATCAAACTTCGTAAGTTATGAAGTGGCATCTGTTCCAAATACTTTAATCCAATTTCAGCAATTAAATTCTGCAACATTTTCAGCTGTAATGATG
>NZ_JBIPMD010000101.1:0-10694 GCF_044369315.1 Silvanigrella sp. | reverse complement strand
CTACGCAATGAATATCATCTCTGGGAGCCGGATGTGGGAAAACTACAAGTCCGGTTCTGCAGGGGTTTCATGGCAATGAATTACTTTATTTGAAAGGAAATAAAAGTCATGTCTCTACCTACCATAAAATCATCAAATAAATATTTATTCTATTTTTTTTTTAACTGCATTATTTTTTCAATCTTTTATTTATGCAGAAGAAATATCACTTTCTGTCTATTGTGCAAATAAAGATCGAAAATGGCATTGGTTAAAAGACTCTCAAAATCAGTATATAAGTATAAAAGGTGAGAAAAAAATAATATATCATGTTCATGAAGAAGACGTGATATCTGTTGATTATTTTAATATTTCAGGTTCCGATGCTGAAAATAAAATGAATGATTTAAAACAAAAATGTATAAGTTCGTTTGGTCCAGAATTTGAATTCGTTCAACCTGCTCAAACAAGAATGTCTGATTGGATTTTATTTAGCATTAACTTGGATAAATTTACAAAAGGTTTTTTTACGATAAATATTACAAGTGGGAAGTTTTTATTAATAGAAAGTTTCAATGAAACAATTTTAAACTTAAATGATAATATTAAAATAAATGATATGAAAAATAATTTAAAATTAATGCTTTAAATAAAAATTTTTATTAAAATAATTTATTTATATTTGATTTTAATTCAGCAAGATAATTTTTACTAAAATGATAAAGTAAATTACTTATTTCATTTTCATCATGATCTAATAATTGGTTAAAATAATAATCCGTAATTTTTTTAACAAAAGAGCTTCCTATTATGACACCTGATGCTCCTTGATTTTTTGCTTCTAAAATATCATTTTGGTTTGAAATACCAAAACCAAGCCAAACATCTTTATTCGAAATTAATTTTAAATTATCGATTGCTTTTTCGGTTGATAGTTCGTTTTTTTGATTTTCACCCGTAGTTCCCTGAACTCGCGTTAAATAGATCATGGATATTTCTTCTGGAGGAAATAAATTATCTTTTTTTAAAGCAATTTCTTGATTTAAAAACCAGACTCTTTTTGTGGAAACAGGAAACGGATTTTGAATATTATGGCGAATATCTGAAATTAAAATACCATCTAATTCTGGAATTTTATATCTTCTATTTATATCATATAAATGCTGTGAGGTTGTCATGATAGAAATCTGTTGATTTAAATTGCACATTTTTTTTAAATCAGAAAGCCCATTGCAAATTTCTTCCCAAGATATATTTTCCTTAACAGCCCTTGCATGACTTTGTTGAATTGTCGTTCCATCTAATAAAGGGTCGCTAAATGGCAATCCTATTTCAAGAAGATCTGCTTTGCCATCTAATAATCCTTTAAAAATTGCTAAACTATTTTTTATTCCTAAATCTCCAATTGTAAAATAAATTCCAATTTTCATATTATATTCTCACTTAAATTAACATATTTTGATATCGTATCTAAATCTTTATCACCACGTCCACTTAAACAAATAACAATGGTTTTACCTGGATTATGATTTAAATATTTTTTTGCTCCCGCAACTGCATGAGCAGACTCTAATGCGCATAATATTCCTTCTTCTTTTGCTAAAAGTTGAAGAGCTTCTATGCATTCTATGTCATTAATGGAATAATGGGATAACCTATTTTCTTGTTTTAAACCACATAACCAAGGACCTACGGCTGGATAATCTAATCCAGCACTAATTGAATGTGTTTGTGCAATTTGTCTTTCTGAATTTTGAAGTACAAGGGTTTCCATGCCATGCAATATTCCCATACCGCCTTTTTCTAAACTTGCTGCTCCATCTGCTTCACAACCAATAAGATCTACATTGATATCATCAACAAAAGGAGTAAACATTCCCGCTGCATTGCTCCCTCCTCCGACACATGCAAATAAGGCAGAGGGAAGTTTTCCTGTTTTTTGGATGATTTGAGATTTCGTTTCTTCTCCAATTATTTTTTGAAATGTTCTCACCATTTTTGGAAAAGGATATGGCCCAACGATGGAACCAATACAATAAAAGTGATCTTGATAAGACGAAACCCAATCACGCATAGCTGCATTAACTGCTTCTTTTAATTTAGCGTTACCTTCTGTTACTGAAATCAACTGTGCACCAAATAATTTCATACGTAACACATTTAATTTTTGCCGTTGAATATCTACTTCACCTTGATAAACTTTTACAGATAAGCCTAAATTTGCTCCTGCCATTGCAGAAGCAACACCATGTTGTCCAGCACCCGTTTCTGCAATGACATTGGGAATTCCCATGTATTTTGACAAGGAGCACTGAGCAATTGCATTATTTAGTTTATGGGCTCCGCCGTGAACGAGATCTTCCCTTTTAATATAAATTTTTCCACCAAAGAGTTTACTTAAATTTTTTGCTTCAAAAAGTGGTGTTTCTCTTCCGCAAAAGTCTTGTAATAATTCTTTTAATTTTTCTTTTTCATTCTTATCATTTATATAAGATAAAAATCCATTATTTAAAAAATCTAATGCATTTTCGAGAAGTGGAGTGACAAAACGATCTTGTAATTCCATTTTTTCTGATAATTTAAACATAATTGAAAACCTCAAATCCTAGAAATAAGTAAACTCATTTTTTCAAATGAAAAAGAGTCAAGATGTGCTGTTAAATCAGAATTACTAACACCAGTAGCACAGTCTATTCCAACGGGAGACCATCCCATATCTTTGCATTCATTAAGACGTGATAAAACATTTTGCTCATGAATTCCTCCACTAGCAAAAACAGGAATGAGCTGTTTCTTTAAATTTTTAGGATATTGTTCTTCTATGCCAGAACCAGGAATTGAGCTATCAAGTAGAAATGCATTCATGCCCAAAAACTTTTGCGAATTAGAAACAATTAAATTATTTCTATTTATGAGCATTGGAATTGAATAACATTGCTCAATACTTTTAAAGTGTGAAATAATTTTTAAACATTCAAGACAAACATCATCTCTTGTTATAAAACATATTTTATCTTGTATTTTTTCCAAATGTGGAATTAATTTTATTAAGTTATTTTTACCTATAAATCTTTTTGAGGCAGGAATTAAATTAATTCCAATTAAATCTATATTTAATTCGATTGCGCGATCGATATCATTTAAAGTGCGGGCTCCACAAAATTTAATAGTTGGCTTTTTATTAATGCATTTAGAAATAAAATTTCGAATAGAACTTGCTTCACTAATCTTCATAAAAGCCGAGCCCACTATACAGCCTTTAAAGATAGATAAACAATTTCGAATTTCTAAATGAGAATTTAAGCTACTTGCTAAAATAATCTTAGAAGAATCTATCTTTGTATTTGAAAAATGAATTAAAAAATCGCGAAATCCTTTATTTTCTTCTAGTGAAAATAAATTTCGAGAATTTAAAACATGAAAATCACCTATAGTTGGAATTTGAAAAGAGCTTTCCACAAATGAAGCGACATTTTGATTATTGCAATATTCAACAAGGGTTTTTAATTCTACTTCATTTAGCATGTCCTGAAGTAATAAAATACCATTTGCTCCCGCATTTATTAAAGCTTGAGCTTCTTCAATTGTTCTTATAAAATCTTTAGCTAATATAGGTTTTGTTGTAAGTCTTCTTACTTTTTGTAAAAGATCAATTGAACCTGAAAAGGATGGATGTGTTACAACACTAATAGCATCGGAATTTTGGTAAGATTTGATCCTATCTTCTATAGATAAATCTGAGTTAAAATTTTCTTGTGGTCTAGATAATTTTATTTCTGCAAGGAGTAATTTTTCTTTTTGAAAAAAAGACTCAATTTGATTTGAATTATGAGAAATATTATTTTTAAATGATGACAAAATAAGATTATTTTTTACTAAAATAGGGCTTTTTGAATGTATTTTTTTTAATTGGTTTATTTTTAAAATTCTTTTTTGTACCAAATTAATATGTTCATTCATTTGGTCTAAAATGATTTTATAATTTGAAATTATTTTTTTAGGAATATGAATGAGTAAGGCATTTAAATTATTTTTGGAGCAGGATTTAAATTCATTTAAAACACCCAAGATGGAAAGATTGAATGCAATTAATTTTTTAGCAATTTGCGTCTCATTTGTCTCTTTTAAACTTAAAAGGTCATTTGCAATATGAACACCATCCGAAAAAATATTAAATCTAGAATCACTTATTTCTTCAAATGGTTCTATTTCAAAATCATAAATTTCCTTATCTTTGTAAAAATATAAGTAAGTTTTTGCAAATGGCGAAGCTTCATCTAAATATCCTTCCGCGTCTTTTGAGGTCACAATCACGGCTTTTTGATCTAATATTTTGCATGTTTCCGCTAATTTTTTTGCAATACTCTGGTTAAAAGCACCTATCATTTTTGCTTCAACTGGAATTGGATTTAAAAGAGGGCCTAATAAATTAAAAATAGTGGGTCCTTGCATTTTTTTTCTGATAGGAGCGCTTTTTGCAAACATGGGATAAGTATAAGCAGCCGCTAAAAAAACAACACCTGTTACCCTAAAGTATTCAGCAGCGTTTAAAAAAACAGATTCCAGAGAAATTCCTAATTTTTCAATAAAATCGATAGCTCCTACTTTTCCAGTTGAAGAACGACCTCCATGTTTAATAACTTGAAATCCAATATTAGGAGCAAACAAACTGACTAAAGTAGAGGTATTTAATTTATTACCTCCAATACCGCCTGTACCTACAATATCAAAAACAGGAAAATCAGCACTTAAAATAATTTCATTTAAATTTTGAGGAGTTTTACCCTGTTTTTTTATTTCTAGAACAAGGTTTGCTAAAACTTCAGGCTTTAAATTAGTACCAATTTTATAAAGTAACTCTGTGGTAATTTCATCATTTAAAAGAATATTTATTATGTAATTAGACTCTTCCCTAATTTTTTTCATTTAAAAAGACTCCATCCAATTTTTAATCATTTTTTCACCAATTGCTCCTGTTAAAAAACTTTCAGGATGAAATTGAACAGCACATACATTTGATTTTTTATTTAAATATTCTAATGCCATAGGAGTTTGTAATTCGTCATAAGCAACAATATTGATTTTCTTTGGAATATTTTCAGCATATAAAGAATGGTAACGGCCTACTTCAAATTCGTTTGGGAGCGATTGAAAAAGTATTTTACTATTTTCTACATAACAGGTTCTTGCTTTACCATGCACAGGATTTTTTAATTTAGAAACTTTTCCACCACAAGCTTCAATAATGGCCTGAAATCCAAGACATACTCCAAAAATTGGTTTTAATTCGATTAAATTTTGAATATGTTCAATTAAATAGCCCGCCTCTTTTGGATGAGATGGGCCTGGCGATAATATAATTCCATCATATTTTGAAAAATCAAAATCTTTTGTCGTATTTCTTATAATATCTACATCAGCACCACAGTTTTCAAATAAAGAAACAAGATTGTATGTGAAACTATCAAAATTTTCAATCATAAGAAGCTTTTTCTTATGAAGTTTGTTTTTTTGAAATTTAGCACTTAAATTCAAAACAACTTCAGGAGATTTATTTTCATTAAAACAATAATGATCTTGATTAATAATTGAAAGCATATTTTTAAGTTTAGAACCACATTCCCAATACTCATAATCTTTATTCGCTTCAAAAATAATTGAAGAACCAGCTTGAAAAGTGATTTTACTTTGATTTAAAAATGCAGTCCGAATAAGAATAATTGCAATTATATTCCCATCGGGTTTTATATGAATTAAATTTCCACCGTAAAATTTTCTTGGTTCATTTTCTGAGTTTGAAATTATTTCCATTGCTTTTCTTTTTGGAACACCAACAAGTGTTCCTGCATTGATTGAAGAAAGAATGGCATCGATACAATCAAAATCAGATTTTAATTTTCCTGTTACTGTTGATTGTGTGTGAATAATATGTTCGAGAATTAATGGTTCTCTATAATTGCTAACAGACACATTTTTGCAAAATCGATTTAAATCGTTTCTTGCAAGGTCTACTAACATGTCTAACTCACATTTTTCTTTTTCTGAAGAATAGAGTTTTTCTAACTCTAATAATTCTTGTTCACTTAAAAAATATTCATTTGAAGCTCTACGAATGGAACCACTGATTGGTTTCATTGTTACATTTTCATTTTCGATATCTATTAATATTTCTGGACTTGCTCCTATAATATCCGTTTGAAAAAAATTTAAAGCAAATCGATAAGGAGCTCTTTGTAACGCGATTGAATTTTTTAAATAATTGAACATTTGTAATGGATCGGTTTTAAATTCTAATTTTCTAAAAAGAACCAATTCATAAACATCACCTTCCTTAAAATGTTCCATTACTTTATCATAATTTTTAAAATATTGATCACTTGAATCTTGAATTAAGTGACATTTTGGTACTTTTAAATCATTATTTTTTTGCTCTTTAATATGATTTAAAAATAAATTTGTATCAATAGATGAACATTCGCTAATCATAAATTCTGCCAAAACGGTATCATTATCATAAATTGGAATTTCTTCGATGACATGTGCAGCTTCAAAGCTTAAAATAATAAAACAATGAAAGTTATTAATTTTAGAAATTTCTTGTAATTCTCTTAAAATTTCTAATTGCCCTGATTTTTTTAATTTAAAAAAACTACTATTTTCTTTTTTATTATTCATGAAATTTTTTGATGAGTTTAATTTTATTTGAGAAGCAATTGAATCCCCAGTTTCACTGTGTGGTTTTAATTCTATTCTATTCAAATAAAGAATTCCAGATACATGATTTTTATTTGGTATAAAAGTTTCTTTTGGATAGGATAAAAAATTTTGATTATTTAAATTTTTCATTTGAGATCCTCATATATTCTTTTATGAATTGAGAAATAATTTCCGTTGTCTGTGAAGAATTTAGTCTTGGATCACAGGCTGTTTGATAATTTAAATGAAGATCATTTTCTGTTATATCTTGAAATCCGCCAATACACTCTGTTACGTTATCTGGAGAAGTTTCTAAATGCATGCCACCCAAATATGAATTTTCTGACTTATGAATATGTAAAGACAGAACTAATTCATCTAATATTTTATTAAAATATCTTGTTTTGATCCCTTTTATTGTTTTTTCCGTATTTCCATGCATCGGATCGCTCATCCAAGTAACTTGAAAACCTTCTTTTTGTATGGAACGAATAAATTTTGGTAAATAGGTTGAAATTTTTTGATGACCCATTCTAGGAATCAATACAATTTTTCCATTTTCTTGGTTTGGATTTAATATTTCAATCATTTTGAGCAATTCATCCATTGTTATATTTTCGCTAAATTTAATGCCAATAGGATTTGTTATTCCCGATAAATATTTAATATGGGCTCCCTGAATTTGCCGCGTTCTTTCTCCTACCCAAACAAAATGCGAGCTCGAATTATAAAAACGATTATAACGAGCATCATATCTTGTTAATGTGCTTTCATAATCAAGCAGCAAAGCTTCATGTGAGGTATAGGTATAAGAATTTTTATTAAATATTTGCGCATAGCTGAAAACTTTTTTCGCTTTTTGATATGCTTTAATTAAATTAATTGGATGATTTCTTCTTGCCTCATAAGTAAATTCATTTGAATTTATAATGTCTCCCCTATAAGCAGGCAAAGTTATATTTTCTTTTGTTTCAAATGAGTCACTTCTTGGTTTTGCAAATTGCCCAGCCATTCTTCCAATTAAAGTAATTTCTCTATTTAATCCTAGTTGTAAAATTTCTTTTTGTTTCGTTAGTTCTAATATTTTTAATTTCACTTTATCAAAAGTGCAATCTTTAAATAATTCAGCGCAATCCCCAGCTTGAAAAAGAAATGATTTTCCCTTTTCTGCACTCGCTATTTTATTTTTTAATTCTTCTATTTTACTTAAAGAAACAATTTCAGAAGCCTCTTTTAGTTTTTTTAAGCATTTCTGAAGCAATTTTACGTCTTGGAATGAAGGCTGTTGCAAAGCAGGATAAAAACGCCAACTATCCGGAGTCCAGGATAGAGTTTTAGGATCTATTCTAAACTTTCTGCAATGATTGGTATTTGTGTATTCCTTTTGAAGCAACATGTGACAGAACCTCCTTATATTACGTACCAGTATGATAGTGCGCTATTTTGTGGATACCAAACATGTTGTATTAATGTCAAGCAAAACAAAAAAAATACGAATCCCTTTTTCCAAAAATTTCTTCATTTATAAATAGGAATAAGTTCTCAGCAATTTTTAAAAACAATAATTTTAGATACTTGACAAAATTAAAATATGAAAATATGAAAATATGAATCAATATCATTAAAAACTCTTTTTTCTTTTGGAGGTATAAAATGCCGTTGCGTTTTTTAAAATTAAGTACAGTCCTTTTTTTCTTAAGCTCATTCCCGATATTTGGTTTGACCCAAAATCCAAGTTGCCAAATAAATGGGAATTTAAAAAGGGTTCATGTTTGGTACACAATAAATAATAAAGACAATAAATATAATTGGTTTCTTCAAATTTCTCGATTTTACGAAAATAATATTATTTTTGTCGATGAATCCTGCAATCCAGTAGATTTAAATCAAAAAATTGAAATACCAATTAATTCGACTCGAAAATTTGGTATGATTGTAACCGAAGCAAAATCTTTTAATTCCATTTACTCCTTTACTGGAGTAAGAAATGATGAAGATTTGATTAAAGTACCAAATCGTAAAAAAACTTGTATTTTTGTTGTGGCACCATATGGGCCTGGTCAAATGGATAGGGTCGATTGGAAATTAAATAATTCAGATTGTTTTGCGGATAATTTTGGAACTGAAATTAATTTTAAATAAAATTTTAATTTCAGATTTTGATTGAGTACAAATATAAAGATTTCATGTTAAAATTTTTATTTCTCAAGATTTTTTTATTCCGTCTGCAAAAATCCTTTTTGCAAAACCCATGTTCGGTTTGCTAAAAATTTGGCACGTTGTTCATCGTGAGTAATCATCATTGTGGCCATTTTTCTTTGTTTCGTAAAGTTATGAACAAATTGTAGCAAGTTTTCTGTTGAAACAGGATCTAATGCTGCTGTTGGTTCATCTAATAATAAAATATCGGGGTCACATAAAGTAGCCATTACAATGGTAATGATTTGTCTTTGTCCACCAGATAATTTACCGATTGGGGTATTTAAATGCTCTTCTAATCGTAGATTAAGTGGTTTCAGAGTTTCTTCAACGATATATTCAGGAAAATTTTTAATTGCCGATTTAAATCCTGCTATTTTTCCTTTTAGAGTTGCCATAGCTAAGTTTTCAGCAACTGTCATGGTTGCAACAGATCCCATATGGGTATTTTGAAAGACGCGACTGATAAATTGGGATCTTTTTGCTTCTGAAAGCGTTGTGATGTCTGCGTTATTTCGAAATATTTTACCTTTTGTTGGAATGATGCGTCCAGAAACGGTATCTAATAAAGTGGATTTACCAGCGCCATTATGACCTAATATTAATATAAAATCTTTTTCGTTTATTGCACAGTTTATTTGCTGAAGGGCTTTGAATTCGCCAAAACTTACATGTACATTCTCTATCTTTATCATACCGCTTTGGCTCCTTTTATATTTTCCATTTTTTTAACAACTAGGATAACTACAATAAGGAGCCCAGTAATTAATTTTTGCCAAGATGGTTCAACTTGTAATTCAATGGTAATAGCAATAATTAATTGATAAATAATGGAGCCAAGAATTGCCATTAAAAACATATTTGCAGCAACTAATTCTGCGATCATACACCCAGCTAAAGCAGCAATTAAAGTACCAACATTTCCAAATGCAGAGAAAAAACCACTGTATTGGACAAAAATTCCACCAGCAAGGGCGCTCAAAGAATTTGCCATAATAAGAGAAAGTGTAATATAAAATGGGACACTTTTTCCAAGAGAAGTAACAAATTGTTCGTTTACACCAGTAGATCTTAATATAAATCCATTTTCTGTTTTCATATACCAGATAAAAACATAAGCAATAAAAAATGTAATTAATGCTAATATAATTAAAGAACCAAAAGGATATTCTTGAGCAAAAGTAAAAATAGTTTTCGCATTTCCTAATGCCACATTTGCCGTGCCAATATTTATACTTATTGAAAAGAGCATTGTAGTAACAACAATACCTGAAATTAATTTATTTAGTCCGAGTTTTGTATGAAGTAAGCCTGTAATACAGCCAGAAATACCACCGCTAATAATAGCAAGAATAAGAGCTAGCCAAGGGTTTGTATCATGTAAAATAGCCCAAGCAACAATGGCACCACCAAGGCCAAATGTTCCTTCAATACTAAAGTCATCAAATTTCATTACTCGTGAAGCTAAATAAATAGCCATAACTACAAATGATCCAATAAATCCACGCTCAAGTATTCCAATAGCCACTGGCAAAAGTGATGAAGACATTATGCATATTCCTAAATGAACTTGCTCGCTCTTACTGAGTGAACATTAACCTTAAAATTAAGGTTAATTTTTATAATAAAGTAACTTCCTGTTTTAATGATTCAGGTAACGTAATGTTGAGTCTTTTTAATTCAAAAGAATTAATATAAATTTTGCTATTTGGTGCAATAATTTCGGTATCCATTGGTTTTATATTTTTATTTATAATCTGATTTAATAAGTCAGCAGATTGAATACCTGATTGAATATAATCCACACCAAATTGCATTAA
>NZ_JBIPMD010000082.1:0-12298 GCF_044369315.1 Silvanigrella sp. | reverse complement strand
TTGCTTTGTCTGCAATTTGTTTTACAATTGGAAATGCAGACGAAATGGTGTTGTCCGATGGAATTAAAATTGCTTGGGCATTTTGAACCGCATTTTGAGTTGCTGCAGCTACATCTGCTTGGCTATTGGCTCCATTATCATGAAATTCAATATTATATTTTGTAAGTTCTTCTTTCATTTTTTTCACAAGAATAACAGAGTTTGGTTCAGCAGGATTAAATAGAATGGCAACTTTTTTTACATTAGGAAGTAATTCTTTTATCACTCTAATTTGTTTTTGAATGTCTGCCATGTCAGTTGAGCCGGTTATGTTTGAGTTTGGACCACGTAATTGTAAACCAATAGGATCTGTAACAGCTGCAAAAATAATGGGGCGATCTTTAATTTCAGATTTAAGAGCTTGAACTGCAGGAGTTGCTATAGCATAGAATGCATTTATGCTGCTATTTGCTTTAAAGCTAGAGGCAATGGCTTGTGCTTGTGAAACAGAGCCCTGAGCATTTTGTTCAATAAATTTAATTTTATCACCAAAATCTTTTTTAGCTTGTTCCATAAATCCATCTTTTGCTTCGTCAAGTGAAGGAAAAGATGCATATTGAAGAATACCAATTGTGATATGTTCATCAGAAGGTTTCGATCTTTTTATAATAATGACAGCGCTTAATATCCCAATTAGCGATACAATTAGTATGATAATTTTTTTACTCATGTTGATTTTTCTCCACACGAAATGATGCAATGTAAAAAGAATTTATATGCTGAATATAAATAATATTTAATTTTTTGAAAAGGGGAATTTTAAAAATAAAATCGATAGGCAAAATAGGAAGCATAAAAAGAAAATGAAGCGTTTGTTAAACAAGTTTGCTGATGTCGATTACTTAATTTAAGTTCTAAATTCGCTTTCATTTGATCTGCTCCGTATCTGTTTTTGGTCATTGATAAGACAAAAGAACCAAATTTGTGAAGTGCACAATAAATACTCTTACACAATGACGATACTAGCATATAGATTATTTTGGAGATTGGCAAGAGCGATTTGGAAATTTTTATAATTAATCATTAAATAATACTTCTTCGATAAAGAGATCGGACGATTCCTAATATTTTATCATCTTCATGAATACCAAAAGCAAGAGGGATAAAATTAGGGTTTTCGGGTATTAAAATTGCTGGCGGCTTTTCTTTATGAGAATAATTTAATATAAATTTAATATTTTTATTGTATAAATTGGAGTCTTTTTTTGCGTAGCGTTTTACCGTAGAATCACTATTGTAAATAGAAGCAATTACAATATCATTGTCATTCGCGTTTGAATTAGATTCCACTAAAACAATATCATTTGGTAATAAACCAGCATTTATCATGCTATATCCATCAATTTGTAATGCAAAAAGTTTATTATTTTTTTGAGAAATGCGTGTGTCACTTGGAAAAGGGATAAATTCTCCCGCATTTTCAATTGCTTCTCGAGGTAGCCCCGCGCTTACAGACCCTACCAAAGGAACACGCAAAAGATCTTCAAAACCAGGTAATACTTGGGGAGAATGGTTTTTTAATTTAAGAGATTTATTTTTATTTACAGAAAAATTTAATGAAAATGGTTTAGGGTTATTTTGATAGGAATAAAAAAATTCTGTTACGTCTTTGGTTGGTACAATTTGTCTCGATTTTCCTGGTACGTTAGAAAGTAACAGACCTTTTTTTCTGAGCGCAGCAATGACATCTTGAGCGCTCCCTATAGACTTCCATTGAAAGTAACTCGCAATTTCACGGATTGTTGGAGGAGTTCCTGTGGAGTCCATATGATTAAATATAAATTCCATTACTTTAAATTGAGCGTTCGTTAATTCAATCATGGGCAGGCCTCTTAATCAAAATAAGCACCATACTAATATATGGTATCTTATAACTACATTTGATTCAAGATGTCAACTGCTAAAAATTCAAATTGTTTAACGGATGGAAGGAATTTTTAATAATAAAGTATTTAAAATTTTAAGATATTCTTCATTGGTGTATAAATTAACAACAAAATCTTTTTTTTCTTTTGCATTCCAAGTTAATTGCCTTTTTGCATATTGCCACGTTAAGGTGCTAATTCTATCTTGTAAACTTAGTATAGAAATGCTTGTACTTTCAGAAAAGTCTTGTTTCTTTATATTTAATAAGTAAGCTAAAATTTCATCATAACCAATTGCTTTCATAGAGTTAAATCTATTTAGAGCATCTCCATAAACATGATAAAGTTGATTGATTTCTTCAAGCCAACCTTGTTGAAATAAAATAGGGACTCGTTCTTTTATTCGTTCCTTTAAAAAAACGTCATTTGGTTCCATCTGAATAAGGAAACAAGGAAATAGGGTCTCCTGTTCACCGAGAGAATTTGTTTTTGATCGCAAGGAACTCATGGGCTTACCTAAAATTTTATAAATTTCAAGGGCTCTTTCTATTCTTGTTTTATCGTTTTGGTGAAGTTCAGAAGCACGCACAGGATCGACTTCTTTCAGGAGATCATGACAATAAGGCCAGCCTTTTTCTTCGGCTAGAGTTCTAATTTCGCTTCTAATTTTTTCATCGCGAGGTGGCAAATCATCAAGTCCATGAAGAAAAGCGCGTAAATAAAGTCCACTGCCACCTACACAAATTGGGATGGAGCCTTTTTCATAAATTTCTTTACAAGCTTTTGTTACTTTATTTGCAAAGGTGTTGGCATCTAAACTTTCTTCTGGAGAAATGATATCAATACAATGGTATTTATATTTTTTAATTTCTTCTGAACTTGGTTTAGCTGTTCCTGCAGTCATATTTTTATAAATTTGAAAAGCATCTAAGTTGACTAATTCAGATAAAATATTTTGTTTTTTTAAGTCATCTGCAATGGAGTGAGCTAAGGAAGTTTTACCGCTTGCTGTTGGACCTATAATAACTATAGCAAAAAAAGATTCCGTTTTTATATTCTTTGAAACCACGAAGAAACATCCTTATTTGTAAATTTTCGAATAACGGGGCGACCATGTGGGCAATGCGAATAAAAGTCCACATCGTTTGATCTTCCTAAAAGTCTTTTGACAAGTTCCTCATTTAAAGGATCTCCTGATCTGACGGCATTATGGCAAGCCATTGTAGCAAATAAAAGATGATAGATATCTTGATCTTTTAATTGTGTTGGCTGTAAATTCATTTCTTCTTGAATTCCCTTTGTTACTTTATTTGCTTTTTCTAATAAGGGATGAGCTTCGGATTGAGGGAGTCCATTTATTGCAATAATTCTTGTAATAATTTCGTCAAATATTTCTGGTACTTTTTGTGTATTTAAGAAACTGGGAAAAGCATGTATTGCAATATGCCCATTTTTTAGTGCTTCTATTTCAAAACCTAAAGATAATATTTTATCTTTTTGCTCAAAAATAATAGTTGTTAAAACCTCATTAGAAGGAATAATAATAGGGGAAATGAGATCTTGTTTTGGTACTTTGTTTTCAAGATGATTTTTCATAATTTCTTCATATAAAATGCGCTCATGAAAAGCATGTTGATCAATAATCCATAAATCATCTATGATTTCTAGTAAAATATAACAATTTGCAAACTGTCCTAAATATTTTGCAGTTTCAAATAAATTATTTTTTTTAGGCTGTATTATTTTTGATTCTAAAGGTTCAAACATAGATTCATTTGCTTTTAATTTAGCAACTTGTGTCCCTTTGCTAAGAGGGGTAGAAATGATATCTTTTTGAAAGGAATTTTTATGAGGAAGAATGGGCCCGTCTTTTTCTGTGCTAACTAATTTATTCGTAAAATTATCTTTTAAACGATTTGTTTCAAATGCGAAGTTTTTTTCGGAGGCATAAGGGTTTTTATTTTCTATTTTAGAGATATTATGTTGAATATAAATATCATTTGAATTTTTAATTAGATTATTTATTGGCTTATTCGATTGATGCACTGAATCTTTAACAGCTTCTTGAATTCCAATAGAGACAAGCTCTTGCAAAGAGGCTGGATCGTAAAATCGAATTTCTGTTTTTGAGGGATGAGCGTTGACATCAACCCATGAGGGATTGACCTTAACAAAAATGATTGCAGGTGCGATCAAACCTTTTATGAGAAGACCTTGATAAGCTTGTAAAACTCCAGATCTTATAATTTTATCTTTAACATATCTACCATTAACAAACGTGATAAAGTAACTTGGATTTTGTTTTGCAGATTTTGGAAGTCCCGCAAAACCTGTTAAGTTAAATGATCCTCTTGAGTGATTTAATTCGACAAAATCTTTTGCATCAACACCAACAATATCATGAAATCTTTCTTTTAAACTTTTTTTAGAATGATAATGAAAAACTTCTCTCCCATTATGTGAAAAACGAAAAGAGATATGATAATTTGCTAGAGCCATTGCAATTAAAAAATCATGAATATGGGTAAATTCCGTAGCTGTTGATTTCAAAAATTTAAGTCTCACAGGAACATTCGTAAAAATATCTTTTACTTGAATGACCGTTCCATGAGGCATGCTAAGTTCTTTTTCTGATACTAAGTTCCCATAATTGATATTGATTTCTTTACCCATTTCTTGATTTTGGGGTCTCGATCGAATGGTAAAATGAGAAATAGATGCGATACTTGGAAGAGCCTCGCCACGAAAACCAAAACTCGCTAAGGATTCTAAATCATGAAACTTTTTAATTTTACTTGTAGCATGGCGTTCTAATGCGGTTAAAATTTGATTTGCTGGAATACCACAACCATCATCTGTAATACGAATAAGTTGTTTACCACCATCTAAAAGTTCAATTTGAATGTTTTTTGCGCCCGCATCAATTGAATTTTCTACAACTTCTTTTACAATGTTGTATGGCCTTTCAACAACCTCTCCCGCTTTTATTTGGTTTATTAAATCTTCAGGAAGTTTTTTTATTTCTGTAGATTGCAAACTATAGTCTCCAATTATATTTATTTTTTTATCTTAATTTGTGAAGTTAATAAAAAAAATTATCAAGAAAAAAAATAAATAAAATATAATTTAATATTTTAGATCTTTCATGGCTTCTGAAATTTTTTGAATGACTTCAGGAGATGAATCTTTGTTAATGGATAAATAACGATCGCCACTTATCTCTTTAACTAGATAACTTTTTTTCACTAAACTTTTAATATCTTCTTTAAGATTTTTTTTCCATAAAAATTCTATGTTTTCAGCACAAATTGTTACATCGCATTTTTTTGCAATCAGTTCGTGAATGGAATCATCCTGATCAGGAAAACGAACTAAATTTTCAAATCCTTGTTGCGTTAAAAATTGATCCCGAATGTCATTGCGGACAACACAAATTGAAAGATTTTTAGCATCTTCTAATTTAGTGATTTTAAAATCGCTCGTGTTTCTTTGGTAAAAATAAGTTTTTATTTTAAAAAGAACTCCAACAAAATTAAAATGTTTTTCTCTTTCCGCATTTTTTGCCATTGGGAAAATAAAATAATTTTTGTTTCTTTTTGCCATTTCATAACTTCTTGCCCAAGGGAATGCTTTGATATTTGCATTTAGATTTGCTTTTTTTAAAATTTTTCTTACTTGGTCAACTACAGGACCTTTAATCGTATCATCATCAACTTCAATAAGACCAGGTAGCTCTTCTGTAAAAACAGTGAGATCTTGTGAAAAAGAGAGTTTATTTAATCCAAAATTTAAAATTAATATGGCCAAAAAAATCTTTTTCATTTTAATTCTCACTTTAGTATGTTTTTAATTTCTAAAAGTAAGATAACATATAAAAAGCAAGTAAACTAATCGTCATGCCTTGCATGTTTTTTTGACATAATGTACTCACTCACAGCTAAAAAGACTGTAGATGCTATGAAAGTTACATGAATTATGATTTGCCATTTGACTTTTTCGATATCGTTTGTAGAAAAGTCAATAAAGGAACGTAATAAATGGATACTAGAGATTCCAATTAAAGAACTTGCTAGTTTTATTTTAATTGCACCAGGGTCGATATGATCGAGCCAATCAGGTTTATCGTCGTGATTTTCTAAATTCAATTTGCTAACAAAAGTAGCATATCCGCCAATGATTACCATAACTAATAAGTTTGCTACCATTGTAAAATCAACTAATTGTAAAATTCCTAACAACAATTTTAATTCTGTAGTTGCTGTTGCTGATCCTACAATATGAATGAGTTCTTCCACAAATTTAAATGTATATATAACTTGTACTATAATAAGCCCAAAATATAGAGGTGCTTGTAGCCATCTACTTGCAAAAATACAATATTCAAGTGCATTTTCAATTTTGACACGAGTTGTTTTTTTCTTGATATCCATTTTTCTATTTTACCTTAAAATCTATTCAAAAATTTATAAAATATTTTCACAAACCCATTTTGCGTAATAAGTAATTATTAAATCGGCACCTGCTCTTTTCATTGAAATGAGAGTTTCATATACAGCTGCTTTTTCATCGATTAAATTATGAAGAGCCGCATTTTTTAAAAGTGCATATTCTCCACTTACTTGATAAATAGTTACAGGAATATGTACCTCACTTTTTACTTTTGTTACGATATCCAAATAAGGTAACCCTGGTTTAATCATAACCATATCTGCTCCTTCTTCAATATCTAACAAAGCTTCTTTTACAGCTTCACGTGAGTTGCAGGGATTTAATTGATATGTTTTTTTATCAAGTCCTCTGGCACCAGAAGAAACGGCTTCACGAAAGGGACCATAAAAAGCAGACGCAAACTTTGCGCTATATGCTAAAATACTTGTCCCAATATATCCTTCTTTATCTAATGCAGAACGAATGGCCCCAATGCGTCCATCCATCATATCGCTTGGACAAACAAAATCGACGCCACAAGATGCATAAGATAAGGATTGTTTACAGAGAGCTTCAACGGTTTCATCATTTAAAACGTAACCTGCATCATTCGTAATTCCATCATGACCATGTGTCGTGTAGGGATCTAAAGCAACATCTACAAAAATAAGAATATTTGGAAAATTTTCTTTTATTTTTCGAATGGAATTTTGCATGAGTCCATTTGGATTATAGGACTCCTTTCCTATGGTATCTTTTATAGATGGATCCACAACAGGAAATAACATAATTCCTTTTATACCAAGATTTTCAATTTCTTGTATTTCTTGAAGAAGTTCATCAAACGGAATACGTGATATTCCAGGTAAGCTTGGAATATCATATTTTTTTGTTCCTTTTTCAGAAATAAACATGGGGTAAATAAGATCTGATTTTTGCAATGAGTTTTCTTGAACAAGAGCTCTAATTTGTTCATTTTGTCTTAAGCGGCGAGGGCGAATATGTGAATTTCCGATTTTGAGATCGGGATATGTGCGATAACGAGTCATGAATTGCTCCAACTTTTTGCGTTCTTAATCCGTTTTTGATCCCTGATTGCTGAATCCAACGAAGCAGGCTAAGTATCTTCATTAGGAGTTTTTGAAGCAAGCATTTTAAAGGTTCTCCTTTAAAGTTTTTTTTCTATCATCTTTGCAGTAAAAGATACTCTAGGTTATATTTACAAATGCTTAGTGAGATTCACATTTGATCACTGCACATCCCTTTGGAGAAGATCTATGCCACTTGTCCCTATAGTTGTTGAGCAAACCAATCGAGGAGAACGTTCTTACGATGTGTGGTCTCGCCTTCTAAAAGATCGCATTGTATTTCTTGGAACCCCCGTTTATGACGAAGTTGCAAATTTAATTGTTGCACAACTTCTTTTTCTAGAATCTCAAGATCCAGAAAAAGATATCAGTTTTTACATTAATAGCCCTGGTGGAAGTGTAACAGCTGGTTTGGCAATTTATGATGCTATGCAAGTGATACGTCCTCAAGTGCGGACTTTTTGTGTAGGACAATGTGCGAGTATGGGAGCGCTTCTTCTCGCAGCGGGAGCTAAAGGAAAACGCTACGCTCTTCCAAATAGTCGCGTCATGATTCATCAACCCCATGGTGGAGCGGGTGGTCAAGCGACTGATATTGCTATCCAAGCAAAAGAAATTATTTCCCTTAAAAAGCGTTTAAATGAAATTTTAGCAGCCCATACTGGTAAAAAAGTTGCGGAAATTGAAGCGGATGCAGATAGAGATTTTTTTATGTCAGCAGCAGAAGCTAAGGATTATGGCTTAGTTGACGATATTTTAATGCCAAGATCTGACCGAGTTGCTTTTACAGGCCTTTGATAAAGGTAGTGAGTTGTTATGATACAAAATGGAATGAAATTTTCTTCTGGACGCGGTGGCTCAGGGAGTTCACATGGCTTGCATTGCAGCTTTTGTGGAAAGAGCCAAAGAGAAGTAAAAAAATTAATCGCTGGTCCAAATGTATACATTTGTGATGAATGTATCGAACTTTGTAATGAAATCATTGCTGAAGAAATGGAAAAAGATGATGCTACACAAATAGCTGAAGGTGTTCCAAGTCCAAATGAAATAAAAAAAGTTCTTGATGAATATGTCATTGGTCAAGAAAGAGCAAAAAAAGTATTATCCGTTGCGGTTCATAACCATTATAAACGTATTGAACATGGCTCCAGTGCAAATAAAGAAGATGTTGAATTAGCTAAAAGTAACATTCTGTTAATTGGCCCTACAGGTTCAGGTAAAACATTGCTCGCACAAAGCATGGCTCGTATTTTACAAGTTCCTTTTACCATTGCCGATGCAACTAATCTAACAGAAGCAGGTTATGTTGGGGAAGATGTTGAAAATATCATTCTCAATTTATTACAAGCCGCTGAGTTTGATGTCGAACAAGCACAAAAAGGCATCGCCTATGTAGATGAAATTGATAAAATTGCGAGAAAAGGGGAAAATACTTCCATTACTCGTGATGTTTCTGGTGAAGGTGTTCAACAGGCGCTATTAAAACTTTTAGAGGGTACTGTAGCAAATGTTCCTCCTCGTGGTGGTCGTAAACATCCTCAACAGGAATTTTTGCAAGTAGATACCACAAATATTTTATTTATTTGTGGAGGAGCTTTTGCAGGACTTGAAGAAATTATCCGCAATCGTATGGAACAAACCGCTATGGGGTTTGGTGCCGATGTTAAAAATAAATCTAAAATGACGGTGACCGATCTTTTTGCGAAAGTTCGTGTGGAAGATCTTCTTAAGTTTGGTATGATTCCTGAGTTTATGGGACGTCTTCCTGTAATTGTTACTTTAGCAGAACTTGATGAATCCGCATTAGTTCAAGTGTTAACTCAACCTAAAAACTCTATTATTAAACAATTTCAAAAGTTGTTTAGTTATGAAAGAGTTCAATTAGAATTCACTCAAGAAGCATTGATAGCTGTTTCACAAGAGGCTATTAAAAGAAAAACAGGAGCTCGTGGTTTACGTGCTATTCTTGAAGATGTCATGCTTGAAACCATGTTTGATATTCCTGGACAACGTAACGTGAAACAAATTACAGTTACTCCTGAATGTATTCGTGATGGCAAAGCACCTGATCGTGTTTTATTAACGGAAGAAGAAATTCAACAAAGACAAGAACAAAGAGCACGTGCACAATCCTCTGTTTCAACAACCGCTTCTACTACAGCAGCAAAAGCGAAAACTTCTGCAAAAAAATAACAATAAATAAGTATTTTTTTGCAGGGTAATTTTTTCCACTCAGTAAAATTTTTCAAATTCCTGCCATTTTTGCGACTCACAAAGTTTGTTAATTTCTGCAAAAATAAATAAGAGTATTAAAAAAATAGAAAAGGATATTGCTTACGAGGAAATTATTCCATGTCGCAAGGAATTGATAAAGTAGCAGACTGTCTTCCTTTGTTGCCATTAAAGGACATTGTGGTCTTTCCACAAATGATTCTACCTGTCTTTGTTTCAGAAGATATTTGTATGAGAGCTGTCGATGCTGCTTGTGCAAAAGACAGATTTATTTTTTTATCTGCATTTCGTTCTGAAATAAATCGTGAGCATGACACTTTTTTTGAATTGAGAGTCTCTACCCCTCCTCCTTTTGATGTTTATGATGTTGGTACGGTCGCGAGCGTAATGAGAACACGCAAACTCCCCGATGGACGAACAAAAGTTTTAATTCAAGGTGTTTCTCGTGCCTTAATTTTAGGATTAAAACAATCCGATCCTTATCCTGTAGTCAGTATGAAATTATTATTAGATAAAGAAATCACCCAAGAAGGAGAAGCTCTTTGTCTCTCTGTTAAAGAACAACTCGAAAAAATTGTTCCTTTTGGCCGTTCTATTTCGCCCGATCTTTTAATGCTGATAGAAGACGTAACAGATGCAGGAAGACTTGCAAACTTAGTGGCTAGCAATTTAGGTTTAAAAATAGTTGAAGCACAAAAAGTTTTAGCGACATCAGATCCTTTTGAACGCCTAAGAAAAGTACATACATTATTGTTAAGGGAACTTGAATCCTATACAAGTCAAAGTCGGGGCTATTCACATTCAAAAGAAGAATCGGCTAAAAGTCAAAGAGAACAATATTTAAGGGAACAACTTAAAGCTTTAAAACATGAACTTGGTGAACTAGATGGTAAAGAAGAAGTAGAAGATTTAAAAGATAAAATCTTAAAAACAGGAATGACTACAGAAGCTCAATCCGAATGTTTAAAACAAGCAACTTTAACAAGAACTTATTTAGAGTGGATGGTGGATCTTCCTTGGACTAAAGTAAGCGATTCTAAAATTGAAATGTCTCATTGTAAAAAAATATTAGATGAAGATCACTATGGGCTAGATAAAATAAAAGATAGAATATTAGAATATATTGCCGTAAAAAAATTAAATCCCGAATTAAAAGGTCCTATTTTATGTTTTGTAGGTCCACCAGGAGTTGGTAAAACAAGTTTAGGAAGAAGTATCGCAAGAGCGCTTGGACGAAAATTTGTCCGCATTAGTTTGGGTGGGGTTCGTGATGAAGCTGAAATTAGAGGACATCGCAGAACTTATGTCGGAGCCATGCCTGGACGCATTATTCAAACATTAAAAACAGTCGGAACCCGTAATCCTGTTATGATGCTCGATGAAATTGATAAATTAGGAGCGGACTACAAAGGGGATCCAGCAAGTGCTTTATTAGAAGTCTTAGATCCAGAACAAAATCATTCTTTTTCGGATCACTATATTTCTGTTCCGTTTGATTTAAGCCAAATTATTTTTCTCGCCAATGCGAATCGACTTGACACCATTCCCGCTGCTTTACGTGACAGACTCGAAATCATAGAAGTGAGTGGTTATAGTGAAGAAGAAAAATCTGAAATTACAAGACAATATATTATTCCTAAAGTGATAGGACAAAATGGCTTAAATCCAGATCTTGTTCAATTTCAAGATACTGCTGTTAATTTAGTAATTAATTCTTATACAAGAGAATCTGGGTTGCGTAGTTTAGAAAAACATATTGCAACTATTACTAGAAAATTAGCGAGATATATTGCAGAAAACGATGAAAAAGGGAAAGATCGCAAACTCGTTAAAGTAACTCCAAAAATTGCTAAAGAATTACTCGGTGAAGAACGTTACTTTAGTGATGATCACGATATTTATAAAAAGAGAATTGGGGTTGGAGTTGGTCTCGCCTATACCCAAGCTGGTGGAGAAATTTTAGAACTTGAAGTTACCTTAATGAATGGAAATGGAAAGTTAATCTTAACAGGTCAATTAGGCGATGTTATGAAAGAATCTGCTCAAACCGCATTAACATGTGTTCGGGCTCTTGCTAAAGATTTAAAAATTGATGCGGATAAATTTACAACACAAGATATTCATTTGCATGTTCCTGCTGGTGCCATTCCCAAAGATGGACCAAGCGCTGGAATTGCGATTGCTGTTGCCTTAGTTTCTGCATTCACAAATCAATACGTAAGCCAAGATGTCGCCGTGACGGGTGAAATAACGTTACATGGTAGGGTTCTACCCATTGGTGGTGTTCGTGAAAAAGTTTTAGCTGCATTAAGATCGGGTATTCGAAAAGTTTGTTTACCAGATAAAAATAGAGGCTCTTTTTCAGAACTCCCTTTAACTATTCGTAGAAGAATCGATGTTCGTTTTGTCACAAAACTAGAAGAAGTCTTAAAAGTCTGTTTTGAAAATAATGAGTTTGCTAGTGGAAGCTCTTCGGACGATAAAAATAATCAATCGAGACAAGAAAGAACTTCTAAGAGTGTAGATAATATTTCTGCAGCCAATGGCTAAGTGTCCTCCCAATAAGTGATTTTTACAAAGCATAAATCCAGAATTAAATCTCCTTTTGAGGAGGAGATTTAAATGGAGATGGAAAATAGACTTTTA
>NZ_JBIPMD010000174.1:0-7340 GCF_044369315.1 Silvanigrella sp. | reverse complement strand
CGGTTCTGCAGGGGTTTCATGGCAATGAATTACTTTATTTGAAAGGAAATAAAAGTCATGTCTCTACCTACCAATTATAATATCTTAAAAAAAATACCTACAACAAAAGAAATTATCGACTATGCTCCCTTATCAGCTAAAGCAAAACAAAAAATTGAAAAAGATAGAAAAGAAGTAAAAAATATTTTAGAGGGAAAAGACAATCGCCTCTTATTAATTGTAGGTCCTTGCTCTGCTTGGCCAGAAAAAGCAGTTTTAAATTATGCAGAAAAACTGATTCAATTAGAAGAAAAAGTGAATGAGCGTATTAAAATTGTGATGCGGGTTTATATACAAAAACCGAGGACAACCAAGGGCTGGGTAGGTCCAATCATTCAACCCGATCCTTTCAAACAACCCGATCTAGAAGCTGGAATGAAATATTCTAGAAAAATGATGGTTGATGTCGTTGAAATGGGTTTGCCAATTGCTGATGAAGCTTTATCTACCCAAAATGCAGATGTATTTTTAGAACTTCTTTCTTGGGTTGCTATTGGAGCACGCAGTAGCGAAGATCAAGAACACCGCATTTTTGCATCTGCCATTGAGTGCGCTGTTGGATTAAAAAACCCGACCCATGGTTCCTTAAAAATTGGTGTAAATAGCATTGTTGCTGCACAATATAATCATATTTCAGCAATGAATGGCTATGAGGTAGAGACAAATGGAAATCAACATGCTCATCTCGTGTTACGAGGAAGTAATCATGGGCCCAATTTTTCAAATCTTCATTTATTAGAAGTAAAAAAACATATGGAAGATCAAAAAATTAAAAATCCAGCCGTTGTTATTGATATCAGTCATGACAATTGTCTATTAAATGGTAAAAAAGATCATCTTTTACAAATTAACAATATTTTTGAAATTTTAGAGAATATAAAAGATCGCCCTGATTTAAAAAAATTGGTAAAAGGATTTATGGTTGAGAGCTTCATTCAAGATGGTTGTCAACCTATTCTCACAGATCAACCTGAAAAAATAAATTTAAATGGATTATCTATTACAGATCCTTGTTTAGGGTGGGATAAAACAGAAGAATTGATTCTTAATTTATATGAAAAATTAAAATAAAGAATTTTTATAAATTTATAAATGAAATTAGGAGATGGATGTGATTTTAGGTGTTTCAGGCGATGTTGGATCTTTTTCGGAAGAAGCGGCTATAAAATATAGTAAACAAACGAATCATTCTTTTGAACTGAAATACTTAATTGATATTGAAGGCGTGTTAACCTCACTCACAAATCATTCCATTCAATTTGGAATTTTTCCCGTTGTAAATTTAAAAGGAGGCTTAGTTAAAACCGCTTTTGAAGCAATGGGTAAATATCATTTTAAGTATATAGAAAATATTTTCATAGAAATTGAACATAATTTAATTACAAAAAATGAAGTTAGTTTAAATGAAATAACCACAATTGTTTCTCATCCTCAAGCCTTTGCTCAATGCCAAAAATATTTAAAAAGCAATTTTCCAAATGCCGAATATATTGAGTGGAAAAATACGGCACTAGCAGCCAGAAATCTTTCAGAAGGTCTTTTTCCATTAAATACAGCCGTTATAGGACATAAAAAAACAGCCTCTCTTTATAATTTAAAAATAAGAGAAGAAAAAATACAAGATGAATTCGAAAATTTAACTGCTTTTATAATTGTTGAAAATATTTAAATAAACATTAAGATTAGAGGATATTTTATTTTGAATTTAAATGCTTTAAGAAAAGAAATAGAAGATATCGATAAGATTATTATTGAAAGTTTAGCAAAAAGAGTAAATATATCGAGTAAAATCGGTGAAATTAAAAAAGAAATGGGAATTCAAATATATGACTCTGAAAGAGAAAAAAATTTGAATTCTTTTTATCACGAATTGAGTTTAAAATTCAATTTAGACCCTGAATTTATTATTAAAATTTTTAAAATAATCATTAAAAACTCTAGAAACATTCAGTTAAAAAATTAAATTATTTCTTTGAAGTTTTCGTTTTTCTTTTTTTAGCGGGCTTTTTTACAGCTTTTTTAGTGGTCTTTTTTGTTTTTGTGCTCTTCTTAGCTACTGTTTTTTCTTTTTAGAAGTTGTTTTTTTCTTTTTTGTAGCCGCTTTTTTAAGAACTTTTGCAAATGACCATGAATAGCCATCAATATCAGTTACAGTGCACATTCTATCTCCCCAATAGAAATCTTCGGGAGAAACGACACTTCTACAACCGCTTGCAATCGCTTTTTCATAAATTTTATCGACATTGTCTACAAAAACATAAAATGATTGTGATGCAGAAACATTTAATGTGGAAGGAGATCTTGCTGGACTTCCCATTGAACTTTCTGGATGAATCATAAATAAAACAGTATTTTTATGAAATATATTTATATGATTTACATGGCCATTATGATCTTTCATACCTTTTGTTTTAAAACCAAACGCTTTACTATAAAAGTCAGCAGATCTTTCTAAATTTCTAACTGCTAAATAAGGTGACAACCATGGCATACGAGTCGGACGAGGATCCATACGAAGTTCCTTTTTGTCATAATGTTATAAAGTAAATTACCCAATCATAATATTTACAAATAAAAATTTAATATTCAAGACTTAATAGGAAAATATTTTCTCTATGGTAACAATTTGACAAAATTAAATGATTAAATTGAGGTTATATATTCAAACATTAATTTAGAGATTAAACTTACAGGAAATTTTTTTGTTACTGGTGAAAAAATAGGTTCCGAATTTATTAACGAAAATTGGCCATAAGAAGGCAAACTTAATGCGCATAGAGAAGCATCTTCATTTTTTTTATCCTGCACTAAATATTTTTCAATTTGAATTTGAGAAATCTGATTTGAAATTATAATGGGATATTTATAAGTAATATCTTTTATAAGATTTATCATATTTTGTTGATCATTTGAAAAGGAAACAAGACCTGATTGAAAAATAAAATGTAGCCCATGAGCAACGGCAATGCCATGCGGAAGAAATTGAATAGAATGATCTTCTGCCAAGGCTTCAATGATATGAGCTAAAGTGTGCCCAAAATTTAAAGATGTTCTTATATCTTTTGACTCATATAAATCGAGATTCACAATAGTAGACTTATATTTTATACTTTTTGATATTAAATAAAAAAAATCTTCTATTGTTGAATTCTTATGATATATTTTTAAAATAGAATCATAATCATTTAAAAATTCACCAAAAATCCAGGAATGTTTTATTGCTTCTGCCAAACCACAAATAATATCGACCTGGGATAGTGTTTGAAAATATTCTGGAACACAAAAAAGTTTTTCTGCTTCATAGAATAAACCAATTTGATTTTTTCCATAGGGATAAAAGTTAACACCCGTTTTTCCACCAATTCCTGCATCGACAGAAGAAAGAAGTGTGGTTGGCAAATAATAGATTTTTATTTTTAATAAACCAGCAATAAATCCTACAATATCTAATATAATTCCACCGCCCATAACAATAATTAATTGAGTTTCATTTGGTAAAATTTCAATCCATTTATTTACAGTATCAGTACATTTTGTCGACTCATCTGGTTTATACAATAAACATTTTTTATCCTTTAGAAAATTTGTTAACGAACTTTGTTTCGCATATAAGTTTTCATCCACAAAATAAAAAACATTAGAAATATTTAAATTTTGCAAAAAGTTTAGGAAGTCGGTTTGTGAAAGAATCGTTGGAAGGGGGATTAAATGCTTGGAATCCTCTTTTTTCTTTTGAGAAACAAAACCTCTTTTATAAATTTGACATGCAAAATCAAATAATTCTTTATTATAGGAAGTGTTATATTCTGGCAAAGATTTTCGAGTGTAACCTTTTAAAAAAAAATCATTTAATATCATTAAAATATCGTTATAATTTTTTGTTAGGAGATGTTTCATTAGCAGCTTCTTATTCAATTAAAAATTTTGGGTTTAAAGAAAATTGACGTAATAAATGATCCGCAAGAACAAGCCAAAACATAGATTCCACTAAAGGAACTGCTCTAGGCAAAACACAAGGGTCATGTCGACCAGATTTTGCTTTAAAGGAAATTTCTTTCAATTCTTTTGTTACTGTATTTTGCTCTTTAAATATGGTTGAAACTGGTTTGAATCCAACACTAATTAGGATTGGCATTCCATTTGAAATGCCACCTTGAATGCCGCCTGATTTATTACTTTGCGTTACAACAGCTCCAGATTCATTTAAATGAAAAGCATCATTATTTTCGCTTCCTTTTAAAAAAGTAGAAGCCCAACCATCCCCAATTTCAAAGGATCTTACTGCTGGTAAACTTAACATTGCTTTTGCCAATTCAGCTTCTAGTTTATCAAAAACAGGTTCTCCTAAACCAGCTGGAATATTTCTCGCAATACAGCGAACAACACCACCAAGAGAATCCCCTTCTGTTTTTGCAGCCAAGATTTTTTCTTTCATTTTTTCTTCGGCATTTTTATCGGGACATCGAATTAAACTAGCTTCTACTTCATTAAAAGTAACAGAATTGGTTGTTACATTAGCTTGAATATCATAAATACGATCTACCCAACCAATAATTTCTGCATTTGGAATTTTACTTTGTACATAAGCTTTTGCAACAGCTGCTGCCGCAACACGCCCAATGGTTTCGCGAGCGCTTGCCCTCCCCCCACCACTGGAAGGACTTGTTCCATATTTTTTGAAAGTTGTATAATCGGCATGGCCTGGTCTAAATATTTGATTGATATCCTGATAGTCATTTGCTTTTTTGTCTTGATTTCGCACAACAATGGCAATAGGTGTTCCTAAAGTAACAGAATTTTCGACCCCCGATAATATTTCACAGGTATCGAGTTCTCCTCTTGGTGTTGTAAATTCATTTTGTCCAGGTCTTCTTCTATTTAAAAAAGATTGAATTGTACTATGTTCTATTATGATTCCTGGAGGACAGCCATCAATAATACAACCGAGACCAACTCCATGCGACTCACCAAATGTAGAAACACGAAAAAGCGTACCTAAATTGCTCGACATAATTATTATTCTTCCTTAACAATATCAATTTGAAAACCAAGTTCTTGAACCTGATTAAAAAATTGAGGTGCTGTTTTTTCAACACACTTTGGATTTAGTATGCTCACTTGATTTAATTTAGATGAAATTAAAAACCCCGTCATAGCAAAACGATGATCATCCCAGGTTTCAAATTCACCTTTGATCTCATTAAAACTTTTTTCAATTGGATAAATTTTAAAACCATCGGGCAATTCATCTATTTTAAGTCCCAAAGATAAAATATTTTTAACGAAACAAGAAATACGATCACTTTCATGATGGCGAATATGAGAGACACCAGTTATAAGAATAGGGCCATCAGCAAATAATCCAATTGCTCCCATAGTTAAAGCTTGGTCACTATAAAGGGAAAAATCAAAGGTGAAATTTCCTTTTGGCTTTGAAATATTTTCTTTTTTAGAGACAACAATTTCATTATCTAATATTTTAATATTTGCACCTATTTGAATAAGGAGTTCAATAAATTTAAAATCAGGTTGCAAAGTTGATGAGCCTAAATTTAATATTTTTAAATTTAAATTATGCAAAAAAGCTAAAGAAATAAAATAACAACATGTAGAGGCATCAGCTTCAATGGTATATTTTTCAATACCTAATTTTGACGTCGATTGAATTTCAAAGTGATTTAATTCCGCATCATATTGAATGTTACCACCAAAGTTTGTTATGGATTGAATAGTCATACGGACATAATCGGGTTGCACCAAATTATCAGTTCGATTTATTTTTATTTTTTTCTGAGCACCAGCAGCGCACAATAATAGTCCACTTAAAAATTGACCTGATACTTTCCCACTAATATTACATTCTCCTTCAAGCTGAGAAGACTCAATTTGAAAAGGCATTTGATCCGAAGAAATTTTAGCATTTAATTCTTTTAAGGCTTTCACAAGCGGAGATAAAGGGCGCCGCATTAATTGTGGTTCACCACTAATATCTACTTTTAATTCGTTACTTTTTGAAAACGTATTTTGCCAATTTAAAATGACAGCAGGAAAAAAACGGGCTAAAGTACCTGCTTTACCAAAAAAAAGAGATGCTCTCGTTAATTTTGAATCACTTGGAGGAATCATTGTTACTTTTTTTGATTTATAATCGACTTGAATGAAATAACCAAGTTTTTTAAGAGCATCAAGGCCCCAATAAGAGTCTTCTGAAAATAAAAAACCATATAATGTAACAGGCTTTGAACACATTCCTGCCAATACAACCGCTCTATTCGTAAAACTTTTTGACCCAGGAATGCAAATTTCTTTTAAATTGTTATTTAATAAATTTGAATTTATTATTATCTTTTTCACATTGTCTTGATTATTTAATTCGAAAAAAAAATTTTTTAGTTCCATCATATTTTCGCAATTTAGATATTTATAAAATTATATAAAAAGAAGAAATTTCATGCTTTTCAGAAGAAATGAGCTTCTAATATGAAATTATGCCGTAACTAATATATATTGCAATCGCTTGTTACAAGAAAGTCACAAATTATTTGAAAGTTCAAAAAAAACAGTGTATTAAGTCATAAGGTTCTTGTTACCAAAATTGAATAATCTTTATAGATCTAAAATAGATAATTAGAGGAGCTTATTATGTCTATTTTGAAAAAATTAATGATTTGCATTACTTTTTGTTTCACAATTTTTTCATTTGATTGTCATGCTATGAATAATAGCCCTATTATCCTTGTCCATGGCTTCACAGGCTGGGGCAGAGATGAAATGCTTGGGTTCCTATATTGGGGCGGAGTTCATGACTTACAAGAAGAGCTAAAATCCAATGGCAATCGCGTTTACACCGCATCTGTTGGCCCCTTAAACTCAAATTATGAAAGAGCTGTCGAATTATTTGCACAGATTAAAGGAACATGCACAGATTATGGGGAGCTTCATTCTAAAAAATATGGACATGCCCGCTTTGGAAGGTGTTATACAAAACCCTTATATTCTCAATGGAATGAAAATAATAAAATTCATCTCATAGGTCACAGTCAAGGAGGCCAGACCATCAGAGCCCTATTGACATTATTAAAGGAGGGTTCACCAGAAGAAGTCTTTAATAATAAAAATGATGTAAACGATTTATTTAGAGGAAATAAAAATTGGGTTACAAGCATTACAACAGTAGCTACTCCAAATAACGGAACAACATTAACAAATATATTAGATGCTTTTATTCCAACCATTCAATCTATTTTTTCTTATTTTGGCGCCGTTGCCGGACTAGGGAAAGGTTTTTTGTATGATTTAAA